>NZ_JAPDCD010000020.1:0-86189 GCF_027705695.1 Aeromonas sp. QDB62
CGCTGACGGGTCATAACACCTCCAATAGTTGCCTCATTTTAAGGCTGTGAGGTGTCTAGGGAACTGGGGGCGATTCAGCCCCCATCCGCGGTGGTTTATGTCCAAGCAAGATGTCTTCATCTATTTGCACGGGCTGCCACTCTGGAATATATGAACGAGCTCGATACAAGATGGTAAATCCATGGGTATCCAAATCACCCTGTTGATGCAAGACCAAAACCGATAGGCATATAGCCAAGACTCTTCGATACGAATCCACCAAACCGAAATAACTATTTAAGCTTGATTCCTGTTAAAAAATAACATTATTTTACGAATGGCGATTGATGTTAACTTGATTATTACAGGGGTTGTTGTTATAGCTAAACTCTGAGTTTAAAACAAACAGATGGGGGTATTATGAGAGATAACATCATGCTTATGTTGCAAGGAGTGGATGGAGAACATGATCTCTTCCAGTATGCAACAGCGTTGGCAAAAACATTAAATGGGAAATTGACTTTAGTCCATGTCATTTTCAATCAAAAAGAAAATGCTCGCGTTCTTAACGTGGATATACGCAGTTCAATCAGTGACCGAGAACGAGCGATAAGGCAAAAGATAAATGAATGGAGATTAAGCACAGATATAATGCCCGAGATAGAAACGCTATTGACCGATAATATCAGCAATGACCTTCAAACTCTGTTAGAACAACGCAAAATAAATTTATTGGTTATTGGCCACCATCAACACTTGTTCGACTATTCACTAACGCCCCTGCTTATAAAAAAACTGTGTATCCCTGTACTTATCTATCCGTTAGATAAATATATATAGATTCGATATTCATCGCCAGATAGGCAAGATGGACTTTCTTTGAATGCGAGATACAATGTGCTTGGAGATGGCATTCCTCCATATGCATAAGCAAACAAACCGCCGCTGTGGCTAATGATGCCTACGTTTCAGTCCAGGTCAGGACTGCGTAGCTTTATGCACCACTGTCCTGGAGTCTCAGCACTAAAGGACGAAATGATATGCTTAATTCGATTCTGGCCATCAGTTGTGGTGCCTCACTCGGCGCCATATCAAGGTGGTTATTGGGAACAGCGCTCAATGCACTCTTTCCCACTATTCCCCCGGGCACTCTCATCGCAAACTTGCTGGGAGGCTATCTGATTGGAATCGCTATCGCGTTCTTTTCGGCAAATCCGGCCCTCTCCCCTGAATGGCGCCTGCTGGTGATCACCGGCTTTCTCGGTGGATTAACCACCTTCTCCACATTTTCTGCCGAAGTGAGTTCATTACTGCAAGCAGGACGATTCGTTTGGGCTGGCGCAGCCATTGGTGTTCATGTAGTCGGTTCACTGGTGATGACAATTGCAGGAATGTGGTCGATGTCTATATTGCAGCGTCTATGACTGGAGGATTTATGAAAGGTTATCAATTAACATTTTACACTCGACAAGATCGTTCAATACAGGGTCAACCATTAACACAATGGTTGGTTGAACAAGCGAAAAACCTCGGTATCCAAGGTGCGACATTATTAGCGGCCAATGAAGGGTTGGGACATGATCGCCGGTTACACTCTGCTCATTTTTTCGAACTGTCTGACCAACCATTGGAAGTAACACTCGCAGTAACGGAGAGCGAAGTTAACCTTATGTTTGATGCACTTAAAAATAATAATACCAGCGTATTCTATACATTAATACCGATAGAATTTGGCATGTCTGGCGAACGAGACTCTGATAATTAGATGCAACCAAATTATTCTACATAAGTTTAATATGCCGCCACTCATCAATATCTGATCAGTGGCGGCATCAATCAACCATCATGTTTTATGCTTTCATTGCCTGTTCCAGCGCAACGGCAACCGCGACAGAGGCGCCCACCATGGGATTATTTCCCATACCGATCAACCCCATCATCTCCACATGGGCAGGAACCGAGGATGAACCGGCAAACTGGGCGTCCGAGTGCATACGTCCCATCGTGTCGGTCATGCCATAAGAAGCTGGCCCCGCCCCCATATTGTCCGGGTGAAGTGTCCGGCCGGTGCCGCCACCTGATGCCACCGAGAAGAATTTCTTGCCCTCAAGCAGACGCTCTTTTTTGTAGACACCCATCACCGGATGTTGGAAGCGCGTGGGGTTGGTGGAGTTGCCCGTGATGGCGACATCGACTTGCTCATGGTGCATGATAGCCACACCTTCACGCACATCATCCGCGCCATAACAGCGAACCGCAGCTCTCTCCCCTGCCGAATAGGCCTTCTCACGAACAATCTTGAGCTTGCCGGTGGAGTAATCAAACTCGGTCTGAACGTAGGTGAAACCATTGACCCGCGAAATAATCTGGGCCGCATCTTTTCCCAAGCCATTCAGAATGACGCGTAGCGGATTTGTCCGGGCATTATTTGCTGAACGAGCCAGACCGATCGCCCCTTCTGCCGCGGCAAATGATTCATGGCCCGCACAAAAGGCGAAACAGTCGGTGTCTTCACGCAGCAGCATTGACGCCAGGTTGCCGTGCCCAATCCCCACCTGGCGATCGTCGGCGACAGAGCCCGGGATACAGAAAGCCTGCAAACCTTCGCCCAGGGTCTGTGCGATGTCAGCTGCCGATACCTGACCTTTTTTCAGTGCCGCGGCGGCGCCAATCAGATAGGCCCAGCCAGCATTTTCAAACGAAATGGGTTGGATGGATTTGACGATTGCCCTGACATCGACGCCTTGCTTCAGACAAATCTGTTCGGCTGCCTCCAGCGAGGCGATATCATAACTGGCAAGGAATGGGGTGATCTGTGCAATACGTCTCTCGTATCCTTCAAAGAGTGCCATGGTCTTGTCCTTATTCTTTGCGCGGGTTGATAGTTTTAACTGCCTCGGCAAACCGGCCATAAGTGCCCGTTGCCTTCCGTAGTGCATCCTCAGCCCCCATGCCTTTCGATATGTGATCCATCATCACGCCAAGCTGAACAAACTTGTACCCGATGATTTCATTGTCGTTATCAAGCGCCAATTCAGTGACATATCCCTCCGCCATCTCCAGATAGCGAGCGCCTTTCAGATTTGTGCCATACATGGTACTGGTCACACTGCGCAGCCCTTTGCCGAGATCTTCCAGACCCGCACCAATAGGGAGCCCCCCTTCAGAGAATGCAGTCTGGCTGCGGCCATAGATGATTTGTAAAAACAGCTCCCGCATCGAGACGTTGATGGCATCACAAACCAGGTCTGTGTTCATGGCTTCCAGAATGGTCTTGCCAGGAAGAATTTCGGCGGCCATCGCTGCGGAGTGCGTCATCCCGGTGCAGCCAATTGTTTCAATGAGCGCCTCTTCGATAATGCCGTTTTTGACATTTAACGTGAGCTTGCATGCCCCCTGCTGAGGGGCACACCAACCCACCCCATGAGTGAGGCCGGACACATCGGTCACCTCTTTGACCTTGATCCACTGCCCCTCCTGAGGGATCGGGGCAGGCCCATGATTAGGACCTTTGGCAACGACACACATCTGCTCAATTTCATGAGTTTGCATCATGATACGGATACTCCTTCATCTCGGTGAGTTATCCAAAAACCATAGGCCCATACCAATGATGATGATGTGGGTATGATCAAAGAAATACGCAAAAACCTTAATGTATGTGTGAGTACCTGCATTCGATGGGGATCAATGAAAAGCGCACCGCCCCTAGCGTCCCCCGTGCTTGTGAAAACGCATAGCAAGGAGCAGCCAAGAGACATCATCCAAAGACACCGAGATGGTGTTTATAACTACATGATTAAAAACAATTTATTTATAAAAATGGGAGGCCATGCTGCCTCCCTGAACACCTGTTCCTTACCGATTTAAAACCAGCTTTGCACTGCGTCTCTGGCCGGGATCCCACCTGCATGTACCACCTTGTCATCGATGACGACAGCTGGCGTAGACATCACCTTGTACTTCATGATCTCGGACAAGGACTCGACTTTCTCAAGCTGGATCTCGACCCCCAGCTCATCCACCACCTGCTGGATCAGTTGAACGGTGTTCTTGCAGTTGGCGCAGCCCATGCCCAGCACTTTTACCTGTTTCATCTCACACTCCTCATCAAGAAATTAACGGCGATACGAAGTTAAATACCCACCCAACCAGCGTGAAGGAGACCAGCAGCACCAGCAGCAAGGTCCCCAGCAATGGCCACTTCATCACTTGTTTGAGCAAAATAAACTCGGGAAAACTGGCCGCCACCGTGCTCATGCAAAATGCCAGTGTCGTACCAATGGGCAAACCATTGACGATCAGGCTCTCCATGACCGGGATCACCCCGGTCGCATTGGAATAGAGGGGAATGCCGATCAGCACGGCAGCCGGAACTGACCACCATTGACCGGCACCAAGGTGTGAGGCAATCCAGCCATCAGGCACAAAGCCATGAAGTGCGGCGCCGAGTCCCACACCGACAATGACCCAGAGCCACACCCGTTTGAAGATGGTGAGGGTTTCCTCTTTGGCAAAGGCATGGCGCTTGGCCAGTGAGAGGCTCGGGGCATCGGCATGCGGCTGGACGATATCACCTTGCTGATGCTGCCCTTGCTTGAGGGCCTCGGCGGCAAAATCGGCCAGCCAGCGCTCGGCCTTGATCTTGTCCAGAAACGCCCCACCCAGCATGCCAACCGCCATGCCGACCACCACGTAAATCAGGGTGAACTTCCAGCCCAGCAGACTGACCAGCAACAAGACGGCCACTTCGTTGATAAGCGGTGAGGTAATGAGAAAGGCCATGGTGATCCCGAGCGGAATACCGGCTGAGGTAAAGCCGAGGAACACCGGGATACTCGAACAGGAGCAGAAGGGGGTGATGGCTCCAAAGCCGGAGCCCAGGAGATAGCCCAACCCTCTATGCTTGCCCGCCAGATAGTCCCTCACCCGTTCAACATTCAGGGAGGCCCGCAGCATGGCCACGATGTAGATCATCACCAGCAACAGGGCAAAGATCTTGCTCACATCCTCCACGAAGAAATGCAGCGCATCCCCCAGCTTGGTTTGTGGGCTCAGGCCCAACTGCTGATAGACCAGCCAGCTGGCAAGATCGGTGAAAATCTGAAACATAATGGCTCCATCAACATCGGTGTTATCCAGAAGACGTTGCATGTCAGCAAAGGATGCGCATATTTTCCGTTTTTTTTACCAGTGCCGCGTTCTCTCGGTTTTCACCCAGCTATTCGCGCCATCAATCACTGAATACCAGCGAGTCCAGGACTCCTTGCCCGCTATGAACGCCCCCTTCTGTCGATCCGGCCAATTTGCTACGAATGAGATATCCCGCAAAGCTTTGCGCCGCGCTGGCAGGATGGCCATCGCTCTGAACGGTGAACATCCCCAGCTCACTGATCAAATCCGTCACCCAATGCAGCTCTCCTCTGCGTACTATCCAGGCGGGCATGGCTCTGGGAACAGGATGTAAGCGGCGCATCAGTGACCAGGCCTGATATTGGAGTGGGTCAAGCATTGCCAATTTTGTCGGGATGTCCGCCCCAAACAGACAATGCCCACCCCCTTCCCCTTGGTTTTTAAGTACCCAGCTGTCGGAGGGGGCCGCTTTGATAAAGCATGCGCTATCAGGGGTCACAGGATGCATCTCACCCAACACGCCTCTTACGGTATCAGCCTCTTGCGAGGTCAGGCCAAATGCAGCGAATCCCTCTTCTCCCAAACGCGACAGCAGCATTTGTACTCGCTTGCTGGTCGCCAATTGCTGAGCGACCGTGGCATTGACGGCGACTCTGTGTCGCTCAATCAACACACGGGTCGCCATCAGTGCCTGACAGCATCTCTGCTCGTTGAGATCGGCTGCCTCATAATACGAATATTGGTATCCGGCCCGCAGATAGACGGTATCGAGGGGGCCGACACCATCGAGGATCAACCTGTTGTTGGCGCCCGTGCTCAGTCGATTATGAAGTTCACGAAAGGTTCTGCGCTGGGTCTCAATCCCTTTGCGCTGGAGTGCCAGCTCAAGCAGGTGTTGATCAAACACATTGTTTTCATGCTCCTGCACTATCATCAAAAACCTTGCCGGGCCAGGGTCGCCAAACTCGCGCTTAATCTTGAAAGTGGCCTCGGCAATACCAGCTGACAACCCTTCAATGGCCTCATTGCCGACAAGTTCACCCATCGCCTCGGGTGACAACTGCCCATATTCAGCAGGCCATTGCCGTTGCAGATAGTGGTGCAGTTCATGTATTCGCTGACCAAATGGCCCCATGCCCGCGGCGATACCATTGAACTCGACCAGCTTGTGGCCATCGCGCTGGTCGTCCATAAAGTCGCTGCGCATGATAAGCAGTGACAGCCGGGGTGCCTTGGTGGCTGATGAGTGGATCTGTTGATGCATGCCAAGCAGCGCTGAGAAGAAGGGGTCGCCTGCCGTGATGGGGTGAATGGCATCGTATAAAAAACCATGATCCTCAGAGACGGCATAGATCAGTTTGCTCAAGGTCTGAGCCGCACTTTTCAAATGCTGGTAGCCCGCTCTGCTGATCGGGGTAGGTGTCAGGGTAAACGGGGTATGCACGGCAGAATAGAGCGACTCTTTAAAAGCGACACCATGGGTTAATGCCCACTCGACTGCATCATCCCTGATTTTCTGAATGCCAAGAGAACTCATCATTCACTCCTGAATATTGACTCACGAACCGCAACATCGGGTTGCCCGGTACTCATCTCCCCCAGAGACGCCAACATGGCAAACCAGTTCAGCCATATCGGGCAGGCCCCAATGGCATGACGGTCCAGGCAGCCAACCAGGAAACCCTGGATGAATACCTGGCCGAAGCCAAGAAAAAATAAAGAAAAGGCCAAGGAGAACACCTTGGCCTTTTTGCTGAATAGCGTTCATGGCTTACTTCACCGCCGGGGTGAAGCAGCAGACCCGCCCCGAGCTATCCAACCTGACCTGACAGTCAAGAGAGAGCTGCTGACGCAAGCGCTCCCTGGCTCGCAACAGACGAGACTTGACGGCGGCAAGGGTCAAACCGTATCGGGCGGCATAATCCGCCTGCTTCATGCCATCCAAATCACAGTGTCTGAGAATATCCCGATCAGCCTGAGCAAGCTTCTCCAGCACTCTGGGTAAACAGCCCGCCAAAGAGTCGACCGCATCAAGCTCCCCCTGCTGCATGGCCAACTCGTCAGAGAGTGGCAGCAACGGGCGTTGCCTGCGGCTTTTATCAATCACCAGATGTCTGGCGACGTCAAACAGCCAAGCCCTGGCATTCTCGATGGCGCAGAACTTGCCCTGCTGGCGGATTGCCCGCATGAAGGTCTCTTGCAACAGGTCATCGGCATCCATCGGGCTGCCAGATTGCTTGAGTAGCCACCCATAGAGCTCATGTTCATGCTGCTGCCATGCCGTCATCAGGCAAGGTGGTGCCCCGGTTGGCTCGGTCACTTGATGCGTTTTCCCTGTGCATCTACCACCTGCTCTCCATCCTCCTTGGTGAAGGCCCCTTGCTGAGGGTTCGGCAGGATATCGAGCACCACTTCTGATGGACGGCACAGCTTGGTGCCAAGCGGCGTCACCACGATGGGGCGGTTGATCAGAATGGGATGCGCCAGCATGGCGTCAATCAACTCGTCATCGCTGAATCGCTCGTCGGCCAGCCCTAACGCTTCAAAAGGCGGCACGTTCTTGCGCAGCAAGTCGCGCACCGGCATGCCCATGGCGGCAATCAATGCAACCAGGGTCTCACGGTTCGGCGGTGTCTCCAGATAGTGGATAACGGTCGGCTCAACGCCTGAGTTACGGATAAGCTCCAGCGTATTGCGGGAGGTGCCACAGGCCGGGTTGTGGTAAATGGTGATCTGGGTGTTATTCATGATTAAGCCTCTGCGTTGAGATAGTTGCGTTTCATTCTAAGTGCCACATTGACCAGAGCGATCAAGACCGGCACCTCCACCAGCGGGCCGATCACACCGGCGAACGCCTGATCCGAGTTCAACCCGAACACGGCGATGGAGACCGCAATGGCCAGCTCGAAGTTGTTACCGGTGGCAGTAAAGGCGATGGAAGCGTTCTTGTCGTAGGGAATACCCAGCTTCTTGCCAACCAGGAAGCTGGTGAAAAACATCAGCACGAAATAGACAACCAGAGGCACAGCAACCCGCAGTACATCCATCGGCAACTCGACGATCATCTCGCCCTTGAGGCTGAACATCAGCACGATAGTGGCCAGCAAGGCGATCAGCGTGATGGGAGAAATAGCCGGAATAAAACGCTCGGTGTACCACTTCTCCCCTTTCGCCTTGACCAGATAGTGACGGCTCAGGAAGCCTGCCAGGAAGGGAATGCCAAGATAGATCAGCACGCTTTCGGCGATATCCAGCATGGTGATATCCACTGCGAAGCCCTGCAAACCAAACAGCGGCGGCAGTACGGTAATAAACAACCAGGCCATGAAGCTGTAAGTCAGGATCTGAAAACCGCTGTTGAGCGCCACCAGGCCCGCACCGTACTCCTTGCTGCCACCGCCGAGATCGTTCCACACCAGCACCATGGCGATGCAGCGTGCCAGACCGATCAGGATCAGGCCCACCATGTAGTCCGGGTAGTCATGCAGGAATGTCAGGGCGATGACAAACATCAGGATGGGGCCGACCAACCAGTTCATCACCAGTGAGAGGGTGATGGCCTGACGGTCGCGGGTCATGGCGCCCATGATGCCGTAGTTCACCTTGGCCAGCGGCGGATACATCATCAGGATGAGGCCGATGGCGAGCGGCACATTGGTGGTACCGACCGACATCGCCTCGTTCCACTGGGCCACCTGAGGGAACAGATAACCAATCCCGACCCCTATGGCCATGGCGACAAAGATCCAGAGGGTCAGATTGCGGTCGAGAAAACTCATTTTTTTGCTGACGGGCAGATCGCAGCAGGCGTTGGTACTCATCAAGAGACTCCATGAGAGTTGGATGAAACAAAGGACTCAACCCGGGCAAATGCCCCTGTTGGTTGCGCCTTGGCAGTAAACTCGCGCGGTTGCATGTCACCCCGCCCTGTGGACAGGGTGACACAACGCTTGCAGCGCTTTCACGCCCACCGGTTCGACAGCTTGCAAGGGCACCACGGCATAACGCTTGGCATGCTCCCCCTTGACCGCGTCGATATGGGGCTGCTGGCGATACGCTCGCTGGGCCAGCAGTGGTGAGGTGACACTGGCTGGGGCCAGCATGTGATTGACCACCCAGGCCCATGGCTCGATACCGGCGCGGCGCAGGTCAGCTTGCAAGTTGGCCACCTCCTGTACCGGAGTGGGTTCGGGCAGGGTGACGATCATCACCTTGGTCTGTTTCGGGTCTTGCAGCTGCATCATGGGGGTCGTGAAGTGCATCCCCTTGCCCCCCATCTGACGGGCGATCTCCCGGTGATAGGCACCGGTCGCATCGAGCAGCAAGAGAGTGTGACCGGTGGGTGCGGTATCCATCACCACGAAGCGCTTGCCCGCCTCACGAATGATCCGCGAGAAGGCCTGAAACACGGCAATCTCTTCGGTACAGGGGGAACGCAAATCTTCTTCCAGCAGAGCGCGACCCTGGGCATCCAGACTCGCCCCCTTGGTGGCCAGCACCTGAGCACGGTAACGCTCGGTCTCGGCGTGGGGATCGATACGGCTGACCTCCAGGCTAGGCAAGGCGCCAGCCAGGGTCTCTCCCAGATGGGCTGCGGGATCCGAGGTGGTCAGATGAACCGGCAGCCCCCGACTGGCGAGCTCCACCGCGACTGCTGCTGCCAGGGTCGTTTTACCCACACCGCCCTTGCCCATCAGCATGATGAGCCCGTGGCCATCGCTGGCCAATTCATCGATAAGTTGCTTCAAACCAGGATGTGGTTCAGTGGTTGCGATCTCAACCTCACAAGTCCCGGTAACCGGTGCTGCACCCAGTAACTGGCGCAGGCTCTCCACCCCCACCAGGTTGGTCGCCAACAGCGGCACTCTGTCTTGTGGCAAACTGGCCAGCAGCGCTGGCATATCAGACATCGCCTGCTGCTCACGTTGCCATACGGCTGTCGCCAGGGGGTCATCCGCCAGCTCGCTTTGCGGGAAGATGCCATTGATGACCAGTTGCTGATTGGCAAGGCCGATGGCCGCCAGTTCGTCATGGGTACGCGCCACTTCCCGCAAGGTTGAGGCTTGCGCCCGGGCCACCAGAATAAGTCGGGTTTTCCCCGCATCTGACAGGGCAGCCACGGCCTCTGCGTATTGGCTATGCTGTTTTTCCAGTCCCGCCAACGGCCCCAGACAGGAAGCATCGCCCTTGCCTTGCTCCAGAAACTCGCTCCATGCCCCCGGCAGTTGCAAAAGACGGATGGTGTGACCGGTCGGTGCCGTATCGAACACGATGTAGTCGTATTCCCCCACCAGGCTGCTGTCGGTCAAGAGCGCGGTGAATTCATCAAAGGCGGCGATCTCTGTGGTGCAGGCACCGGAGAGCTGCTCTTCAATGCTGCGCACCACGCTCTCGGGCAGCTTGCCGCGCACCGGGCCAACGATACGTTCGCGATAGGCTTGTGCGGCGGCTTGCGGGTCAATCTCCAGTGCTGATAACCCACTGACTGCCGCGATGGCGGTAATGCTGTTACCTATCTGGGTGTCGAACACCTGACCTACGTTTGATGCCGGATCCGTGCTGACCAGCAGTACCCGTTTGCCACTGTCACACAAGGCAACCGCACTGGCACAGGCCAGCGAGGTTTTACCCACCCCACCTTTACCGGTGAAAAAGAGAAACGGTGGCGCATCATTGAGAAACGAGTAGTTCAGCAACGGGGACATGAGAGACTCCTATCAGGAAGAACGAGGCAATAAAGCAAACAGAGATCTTGCCAACCAGGCGATGACGCTTAGCAGCAACCACTGCTGCCGGAGCAGCATCCACTCTTGACGATCCCTTTGATGGCGCCCGCTTTGTTGGGCTCGGCTGCTGGCTGTTCAACGTCTTCGCCATCGACGTCAGCCGCTTTCGGTGACTCAAGTCCGGCATAACGCATCAATTCAGCGCGGCTGGGATAGCGACCGGTGAGTACCACCTGGCCATCAACCAGGGTCACCGGTAATCCTTCTTCACCGGACAGTTCCAGGAAGGAAGCCACTGCCGGGGTCTCGGCGAATACCAGAGGTTGCTGAGCCAGATTGAAGCGATATAGAGATCCCCCCTGCTGCTTGAGCCACTCGGCATCGCCAGCGAAGATCACCAGGTTTTGGTCAACTTCTGTGCCACATACGCCGCTGGAGCAGCACAGGGCCGGGTCAAAAACTTGTATCAGTCTCATGGTCTACTCCTTATTGCAGCATGGCTGCGCAGGCAATACATGGGGTGAGCAGCCAGACTCAGCCCTCATCACCCCGCAGGCTTCCGGATGACCGGCGCAGCACTCCTCGGTGAGGTAACCGATCAAGTCGAGCATCAGGGGAATATTGGCGCGGTAACGCAAGAAACGGCCCTCTTGCTCCACCGAGACAAGGCCTGCATGCAGCATGGCTTTCAGATGGAATGAAAGAGTGTTCGGGGCGATATCCAGTTCACTGGCAAGCTGGCCAGCGACCATCCCCTCCAGCCCTGCCTTGACCAGCAGACGCCATACATCGAGGCGGATACCGGATGCGAGAGACTCGAAGACTTTAGTGGCTGTATCTTTATTCATTTGAACCTCTTCATTCACTTCGTGATTACAACTATACAAGAATAGTTGAAATGATCAACCCACCCAAACCTTGCTATTGGTGTATTTAGGTACAGTTGCTGTTTACACAACACTCTTCACGGAAAAACGCGATGATCTCTTCCAGCACTTCGTATTGAGAGACGCACAGCAGGGTACGGCTCTCCCGGTTCTGCTTGACCAGACCAACCGAGACCAGCGCGGCAATGTGGTGGCTCAGGGTCGATGCGGGAATGGCGAGCTGCTTTTGCAACTCTCCGACAGGCAGGCCCTGCTCCCCCGCCTTGACCAAATGTTTGAAAATGAACAACCGAGTCGGATGACCCAGCTCTTTCAGTGCCTTGGCAACTTCTTCCAACTCCATAGCTCACTCTCCTTGATGGAACATATTTCGATAATACCAGAAATATCTTGACCACCCCAATGATTCGACTATTTTAGAAATATGGTAAATCAAAGAGGGTATGAAAATGAATGACTGGTTAACCATGCTGACAGATGCATCTCAGATGTTTTTGTTCCTGGCCTTCGAGCTCTCTGTGCTGTTTCTGGTGATCAGTGCAGGGGTCAGCTTGATCCGCCAGAAGATCCCCGATACTAAAATCCAGGCCATGCTGGGAGCACGAAAAGGAAGGGGCTACTTAATCTCTGCGGCACTGGGGGCATTGACGCCCTTTTGCAGTTGCTCAACCATTCCGATGCTGCGCGGACTGTTGTCTGCCAAAGCCGGTTTTGGGCCAACCCTGACCTTCCTGTTTGTCTCGCCGCTGCTCAACCCGATCATCGTCGGCCTGATGTGGGCCACCTTTGGCTGGAAAGTGACGGCACTGTATGCCGTGATTGCAGCCGGCGTTTCGGTGCTGGCGAGTATGCTGCTGGACATGCTGGGGTTTGAGCGTCATGTGATTGACCCCAAAGAGGCGTAGCTGTGGCACCGGTTGTGGCACCCCAACAAGTGAACCTGCCAGTGTGAGTGCAACCGCCTGCTGTGCAAGCAATGCTATCAAGTCCGTCAAACCGCTAAAGGCTCAGACATCCTGCTGTACTGCGCAGCCCGATGAGACCGCCCCCACTCTCTCTTGTTGCGCAGATGGCACTGCGGCACTGACCCAGGCCCCTGTCATTTCCACGGCCTTCGCCAAAGCGCGTATCGATGCCTGGCAACAATTCAGAGAAGTACTGCCTTATTTGTTGCTGGGGGTGCTGATAGGGTCATTTATCTACGGTTTTATCCCCGCCGAATGGATAGCGGCCCACGCCGGGGCAGACAACCCGCTGGCGATCCCGTTCAGCGCCACCGTGGGTATTCCGCTCTATATCCGGGCAGAAGCCGTTATCCCTCTGGCATCGGTATTGTTGGGCAAAGGGATGGGCATGGGGGCCGTGATGGCACTGATTATCGGTAGTGCAGGAGCCAGCCTGACCGAGGTGATCCTGCTCAAGTCGATGTTCAGAACCCCGATGATAGCGGCGTTCCTGACCGTCATACTGGGGATGGCCGTCATGATGGGCTACCTGACCCAACTGCTGTTTGCATAAATGACAAAGGGCCTTCTGAAACAGAAGGCCCTTTTGTGTGTAACTGGTTGCACCATGACCATCATGGGCGACGGGGCCGCAGCCAGCTTTATTTATTCACATACGACGAGTTTGTTCCGAATACGGAGAGATGTCTTGATGTCTTTGCGGCGGCCACAGGGGAACACGGTCACCTTGCGGTAGTACCAGATACCTTGCGGAGAGAGCCAGAGATTTACTATGAAGATTCCTGATCCATCCACACAAAGTGGATTACCAAGAGGTCTGAAAGGGGGTATTAGCTGTAACTTATTGAATTGCAGAAACAAGTGGTGGCCCTACCAGCCACATCCCGGCACTCGAGTCCCCCGCCTTGGCTGCTACCTTCCGGTCCTGACCAGGTCGACGGGTTATCAATGCGAGAGGACCAATAGGACCACCGGCGAGGAGAATAGGCAAACTGGGCGTTCAATGCAACGGCTTTCTACCCTCCAACAGATCGTTTGCCTTATTTTTCAACAATCTGCCGAATGAATCAGCTAAACAGCATAAATTTCGCCCCCACCAGCAGCATCAGCAGGGCAAATGCCTGCTTGAGGCGTTTTGGTGACAGGCGGTGTGCCAGCTTGGCGCCAATGCGGGCGAACTGGGTACTGGTCAGCACAATGCCCAGCAGGGCGGGCAGATAGATGTAGCCAACACTCCACTCGGGCAGATCGGCATGATCCCAACCCGCATAGAGGTAGCTCAGGCTGCCCGCCAACGCGATGGGCATGCTGCAGGCCGCAGAGGCCGCCACCGCATTGCGCATCGGTACCGAGTTCCAGCTCAGGTAAGGGACGGTGAGCGAGCCACCGCCAATGCCAAACAACGCGGACATCCAGCCGATAAGGGTACCGGCGATGCCTGTGCCGAGCGGCCCTGGCATATGACGCTCCGCCTTGGGTTTGAGGTTGAGCCCCATCTGCAACGCCATGCTCCAGGCGAAACAGCCGATGATGATATTGAGGGTGCTGGTACTGAGCAGATTGGCAGTCATGCCGCCAAGCCAACCGCCGATCAGCATGCCGGCGCCGAGTCGGCGGATCATCACCCAGTCGACGGCGCCCGCCTCCTGATGGGCTCGCAGCGAGCTGAAACCGGTGAAGATCATGGTGGGCAGCGAGGTGCCGAGGGCCAGATGGGTGATGATGTCCGGGTCGACGCCCTGGGCGTGAAAGGTCATGACCAGCACGGGCACAATGATGAGACCGCCGCCGATCCCGAACAGTCCCGCCAGCATCCCGGCGAATGCCCCCAGCAGGAGGTAACCCATATACAGCATAAAAATTCCTGTCTTAAACGGAAAATGGCCAAACTGGCCAGATAACAGATCAATATCAGCATGAAAAAAAAGAGATGGCGCGAGGGCCATCTCTTCATTGTGCCGGTTAGTGCAGTGGAATGGTACCGTCCATCACCTTGTAGAAGGCCAGTACGGCACAGCCGAGCAGGGCCGCCGTCATTCCCTGCTCCAGCCGGTTAAGGCCGCGCAGACCGTGATGCTGACGCGCCTTCCAGTAGATGAAGATGCCCGGGCTATAGAGCAGCGCCACCAGCAGCAGGTACTCGGCACCGGCAGCATAGACCAGCCAACAGCCGTAGACGGTTGCCAGCAGGGCCAATAGCAGATCACGCTTGCGCTGATGGGGTTGACCCTCATAGGTCTCCCCTTTCAGTGCCAGCTTCAGGCCATAAGCGCCCGAGAAGACGTAAGGCACCAGCGCCGCCGAGGTGGCGATGTTGACCAGCGCCAGATAGGTGCTGTTCTGGAAGTAGATGATGATGAGGAAAGTCTGCACCAGACAGGTGGAGCACCACAGCGACACCTGTGGCGAGCCGTTCTTGTTCTCCTTGGCAAACCAGCCCGGGAACACGCCGGTCTTGCCTGCGATGTAAGGCACTTCCGCTGCCAGCACGGTCCAGCTCAGCAAGGCGCCCATCACCGACACTACCAGACCGATGTTGATAAGCCAGGCCCCCCAGGGGCCGACCACGGCTTCGAGGATCATGGCGGTTGAGGGGTTCTTGAGCGCCGCCAGTTGTGGCTGACTCATGACCCCCAGCGAGAACAGGGTCACCATCACATAGAGCGTCAGGGCGCCGAGCAGCGCCAGCACGGTAGCGCGGCCCACATCCTTGCGATGACGAGCACGGGCGGAGACCACCACGGCCCCTTCAATCCCGATAAAGACCCAGAGGGTCACCTTCATGGTGGACTTGACCTGATCCATCACGGAGCCCAGCTCCATGTTGTTCTGGCCCCAGATATCCAGGGTGAAGGTATCCATGTTGAAGGCCAGCAGGATCGCGACGCAGAAGACGATAAGCGGCACCATCTTGGCGATGGTGGTGACGATGTTCACCAGTGCAGCGACCTGCACCCCGCGCAGCACCAGCGCATGCACCGACCAGATCAGAATAGACGCGAGAGTGATGGCGACCGGGGTATTGCCATCGCCGAAGATGACATTGTCCGGCGTATCGAAGAAGTAGCTCAGGGCGCTGAACACCACGATGGCGTAGGAGACGTTGGCCAGCAGTTGGCAGAGCCAGTAACCCCAGGCGGCGTTGAAACCAATGAAATCGCCGAAACCGGCTTTGGCATAGCTGAAGATACCACCATCGAGATCAGGGCGGCGCATGGAGAGGTTCTGGTAAACCAGTGCGAGACAGATCATGCCAAGGCCGGTGATGGCCCAACCCAGGGCGACCGCCCCGGCACTGGCATGCGCTGCAATGTTTTGTGGCAGACTGAAGACCCCGGCGCCGACCATAGAGCCGATCACCAGCGAAATGAGGGCGCCCAGCCCTAGTTTCTTGTCCATCTCAATCCTGTTTATTTAGGCGGCGGCAGAGCGTCCGTATTCATACTGCGCGCAATATGGGAGGGGCTAGAAATCCTGACCCCGTGAAAAAGGCGGCAACTATATTGCATGACTATTCCGACCGCAATCCCTCGTCCCGTCAATCATGCACCGCCTTGACCGCGCGCAATTTTACAGCACTGACCCATATGGCCTGTGAGCTGGCTCAAATTAACCAAGACCCGTTGATATTTCTCATTTTTCTGCCAACGTGACCTGACTCGCATGGTCCCCATGCATCCCCATTCAGCCCCTTACTGTATAAATAATCTGCATAAAAAAGCCCCGGTGAAAACACCGGGGCCCATGGTGTAAATCTCTATAAACGCAAACCGCCATCCAGTTCTATCATCCGTCCCGACAGATAGTCGTTGGCAAAAATAAAGCTCACCGTCTCGGCCAGCTGTTGCGCCTCGCCAAGGGTGCCGACCGGAATGGCCTGCTGCATCCGCGCCATCGCCTCCGGCTTCATCACCGCCGTCATGTCGGTGGCAAACACCCCGGGGGCGATCCCCATCACCCGAATACCGTGGCGCGCCAGCTCCCGCGCCCAGGTCACCACCAGCGAGGCAACCCCCGCCTTGCTGGCGGCATAGTTGCTCTGGCCGATATTGCCGGCGCGGGCGATGGAGGAGATGTTGATGATAACGCCCCCCTGCCCCCCTTGCGCCATCAGCGCCGCCCCTTCGCGACCGCAGAGGAAGGTTCCGGTGAGGTTGACGTCAATCACGCTCTGCCACTGGGCCAGCGTCATCTTCTCCACCAACTCACCCTCTTTCACCTTGATCAGCATGCCGTCGCGCAGAATGCCAGCGCAGTTGATGAGGCCGTGCAGCACGCCAAAGCGCCCCTTGATGGCGGCAAAAACCGACTCAACCTCGACTTCGCTCGCCACATTGCAGACAAACAGCTCGCACTGGCTATCTTGATCGCACTGATCATTCTGACTGCGCACCATGGCGGCGGTCGCCTCCAGATCGGCTCGATTGATGTCGAGCAGCGCCAGCGTCGCCCCCTGTGCGCCCAGGGCAAGAGCGATGGCGCGCCCCAACCCTCGTCCGGCGCCGGTAATGGCGATAACCCGTTGTTTGATATCCATCAATGCTCCTTGTAGCAGGTCGAGGGGAGATGCTTTGAAGAAAGGTGGCCCGTCAGGCGGGATCCTGTTTATCCAGATAGAGTTCGACAATGCTGGAGAAATCCCGACTCCCCTGCCCCTGGGCGGCATGCAGGTTGAACAGGTTGCGCGCCAGCGCCCCCATGGGCACCGCACTGTGGCCATGCTCGGCCAGCGCCATGGCCAGCCCCAAATCTTTCACCATCAGGCGGGTCATAAAGCCCCCCTGATAGTTGCGGGCGGCGGGCACATTCTCCATCACCCCGGGCCAGGGGTTGTAGCGCTCCAGACTCCAGTTGTTGCCCGAGCTCTTGCCCATGATGGTGGAGAGCACGGCGGGATCCAGCCCCTCCTTCACCCCGAGGGCCAACGCCTCGGCGGTGCCCGCCATGTGGATCGCAAGCAGCATATTGTTGCACATCTTGGCGATCTGCCCTGCCCCCAGCGCCCCGGCGTGAAACAGGTTCTGCCCCATACAGGCGAGCAGAGGTTTTGCTGCCTCGAAATCCGCCCTATCGCCGCCGACGATAAAGGTGAGCGTCCCGGCGGCAGCACCGCTAACACCACCCGACACGGGAGCGTCGATAAAGCGCAAACCACGCGCGCGGGCCGCCTCCCCGACCTGACGGGCAGAATCGACATCGATGGTGGAGCAGTCGATCACCAGTGCGCCAACCGGCAGGGCAGCCAGCAGATCCTGCCCGCCTCGCTCACCGGCGCTCTCGCCCTGCCAGAGGGCGCGCACATGCTCCCCCGCAGGCAGCATGCTGATCACCACCTCGCAGCCGGTCAGCGCCTCGCGGGCATCCCCCGCGGCGATGCAGCCAGCAGCAATGGCACGATCAATGTTTTCGGCAACCAGATCAAATACCTGCACCGTATGCCCGGCCTTGGCCAGATTGGCCGCCATGGGGCCCCCCATGTTGCCGAGCCCGATAAATCCTATCCTTGTCATCCCGCTTGCTCCTTGCGTTGCTGATGGCGGTGTCCGCCGGTTGCCAACCTGTTATTCCTTGCAGGCCAACGGATTGCTCCCCTGCGGCCAGCGGTAGAACTCGTCCAGCCACTCCCCCTCCGGTGGTAGCTGCTGCCAGCGGGGATCTTTATCCTTGTCGATCAGCAGTGCTCGCACCCCTTCCACAAAATCGCCCTTGAGCACGCAGTTGACCGAGAGGGTCAGCTCCTCGGCAAATACCTCGGCCAGGGAGTTGCGGCGAGCCTGCCAATATTGGCGCCACAAAATGGCGCGGCTGATGGGGCTGCCGGTGCGGCAAATCTGCTGCGCCTGCTGGAGCACAGCTTCATGTTCATCGAACTGGGCATCGAACAGCCGCGCCAATACCCCTTGCAACGTGCGCCCCGCCAGCAGGGTATCGATCCTCTGTTGATGGGGTAACAGCACAGACGCAGGCAAGCGGGCCGCCACCTCACCATGTAACCCTCTGAACAGCAGATCGATCTGCTCACGGGGATCACCACTGCCAGTCCAGTCGAGTACGGCGAGGTGTGACAGCAGCGCACTGCGCTCGCCACTGGCGATGGCGTGATCCGCCAGCCCAAGACCGATGGCATCACTCCCGTTGAAGCGGGCGCCAGTCAGACCGAGCCAGAGCCCGAGTCGCCCCGGCATCCGGCTTAAAAACCAGCTTGCCCCCACGTCGGGGTAGAGGCCGATGGTCACCTCCGGCATGGCGAACAGGCTTCTTTCGGTCACCACCCGAAAATCGGCTCCGGCAAACAGGCCAATGCCGCCCCCCATGCAGATACCGTCCGCCACGCAGATCAGGGGCTTGCGATAACTGTGGATGTGGTGGTCGAGCCGGTACTCCTGCTCGAAAAAGTCGCGGGCATAGCCAAACAGTTCCGCCTCGCTCGCCTCCTGCTTGCGGTAATAGAAGGAGCGAATATCGCCACCGGCACAGAACGCCTTCTCACCCGCCCCCTGCAGCAGCACACAGACGATGGCGGGATCCTGCTCCCAACGGGTCAGCGTCTGTTGCAGGATCTGGATCATCGGCAGGCTCAATGCGTTGAGAGACGCAGGGCTGTCGAGGGTCAACACCCCGATCTGATGACCATCTTCGGTGGGATAACAGCTAACCTTGACCGGCTCACTCATAAACGGCTCCGTATGGATTTATTCTGTTGGGCCATATTGCCAGCGTGGTGAGCGTTTCTCCAGAAAGGCGGCCACCCCTTCACGCTGGTTGGCATCGGTAAAAAGATCGAGAAACAGCGCCTGTTCAAGGGGCAGGGCCGCATCCCGAGGGCCGCTGCGGCCCTGATTGATCAGGGTCTTGCAGGCGCGCAGGGCGCTCGGGCTCTGGCGCTCCACCAGATGGGCCATCTGGTGCGCCGCCTCCCATGCCTGACCGGTTTTCACCACCTCCTCCACCAGCCCCATCTCGTAGGCCAGCGAGGCACTCACCTTCTCGCCGCAGAGGATCATCCGTTTGGCCCAGCCTGGCCCCACCAGCTCGGTCAGACGCTGGGTGCCACCGGCACAGGGGAGCAAGCCTACCGATGCCTCCGGTAGTCCCAGCAGCGCCTGCTGCTCGGCGATGCGGATATCACAGGCCAGCGCCACTTCCAGCCCGCCTCCCATGGCATAGCCATTGATGGCGGCGATGCTGACGCCGTGAAAACGGGTCAGCGCCTCGAAGGCCTTGCCAAAGGCGTCGACCACCTGACGAGCCCGCTCGAGATCCCCCTCGACAAACATATTGAGGTCAGCACCGGCGCAGAAGAATTTGTCGCCCGCGCCGCGGATCACCAGCGCCACCACGTCGGGGCGGCTGTCGAGCTCCACCATCATCTGCAAAAAAGCCTGCAGGCTGGCGAGGGTCCAGGTATTGGCAGGGGGATGGTCGAGGGTGATATAGGCAACGTGGCCATGATATTCGAGTCTGATCCTTGTCATAACATTGTCCTTGTCGATGAAGCTGCAGCCATGATGACAGGCTTGAATGACACCAACCTGTGGCTGGCTCACAAAGCCGAAACCGGCATGGCATGGCGCAAATCGGGTGGCAGGAGACACACCCTTGCTGCGACCACCGGTTAACCCAGCGACAAGCCGGGGTCGGCCAGCAGGCGACGCGCGATGATGAGTCGCATCACCTCGTTGGTGCCCTCCAGAATGCGGTGTACCCGTGTATCGCGCAGATAGCGCTCGAGCGGATACTCGCGGATATAACCATAGCCGCCAAAGAGTTGCAGAGCCTCATCGCAGACCCGATAACCCACATCGGTGGCAAAACGCTTGGCCATGGCACACCAGGCACTCTTGTCCGGTGCCCCGCGATCCAGCTTGTCGGCGGCCTGACGTACCATCAGGCGAGCCGCCGCCAGTTCGGTCGCCATGTCGGCCAGGCGAAACTGCACACTCTGGAATTCGCTGATCGGGCGACCAAATTGCTGACGCTGCTGCACATAGGCCAGCGCATCATCCAGCGCCTGCTGGGCGGTGCCCACCGAACAGGTGGCGATATTGATGCGCCCCCCATCGAGGGCCTGCATGGCGAATTTAAACCCTTCCCCCTCTTCACCCAGCCGGTAGCTGGCGGGAATACGCGCCCCGTTAAACGCCACTTCCCGGGTCGGCTGACTGTTCCAGCCCAGCTTCTCTTCTGCCTTGCCATAACTCACGCCGAGGGTATCTGCCGGTACCATAAAGGCAGAGATCCCTTTCGCACCTTCACCACCGGTGCGGGCCATCACCACCAGCACATCGGTGCTGCCCGCCCCCGAGATAAAGACCTTGGTTCCCTCAATGAGATAGCTGTCACCCTCGCGAATTGCTCGGGTCTTGAGTGCCGCAGCATCGGAGCCCGCACCCGGCTCGGTAAGGCAATAGGAGCCCAGCAGCTCGCCGCTGGCCAGTTTGGGCACCCACTGCTCGGCGACCTCCCTGGGCAACCAGCTGCCCAGCATCCAGCTCACCATGTTGTGGATGGTCAGATACGCCGTAGTAGAAGTGCAACCCATGGCGAGGCGCTCGAAGATGAGGCTCGCATCGAGGCGAGGCAGCCCCAATCCGCCAAACTGCTCCGGGGTATAGAGACCGCAAAACCCGAGTTCGGCCGCCTGCTTGATGGTGGGGATCGGAAACTCGTGTTCTTTATCCCAGCGCGCGGCATGGGGTTTGAGCGCATCGTCGGCAAAGGCGGCGGCCGCCTCCACATACGCCTGTTGATCATCGGTCAGGGTAAAATCCATCTTGTCGTTCGCTCCCTTGTTGCCCCGCGCTTATTTTCCTGAGTTAGTGCTTTATGACGCGGCGCCCAAACACTGGTCATTCGGATCTGCCACTATGGCGCTGTTGTGGTGGTAGCTGATGACACTCTCACGACCACCTCTCTATCGACACACAACAGATTAACAATTGATTTACGTTTACGCTAACGTAAACTTAAGACAGAAGTGAAGTACAAAAATGGATCGACCACTGCCAGCCGTAACGCCGAGTCAGCCGGTCGAACCAACCTTCCTACCCGACTGTCATATCCGCAAGGAGAGCATGGATGCAGATGGATGAGACCCTGAATGCCCTGACCGAACAGGTTGCGGCTTTCTGCCAGAAAGTGATCGCCCCGCGCGCCAGCGAGATCGATCAGAGCAACGCCTTCCCCCGTGATCTCTGGCCCCGGATGGGTGAGCTGGGGCTGCACGGCATCACAGTGGCAGAGGAGTATGACGGGGTGAACCTCGGCTATCTGGCCCACGTGCTGGTGATGGAGCAGGTGAGCCGCGCCAGTGCCTCGGTCGGCCTCTCCTACGGCGCCCACTCCAACCTCTGCATCAACCAGATCCACCGCCACGGCTCGGCGGAGCAGAAAGCGCGCTACCTGCCCGCGCTGGTGAGCGGCGAGCATGTGGGGGCGCTGGCCATGAGCGAGCCGGGCGCGGGATCCGACGTGGTCAGCATGCGCCTGACTGCCGTACGCGAGGGCGATCACTTCGTGCTCAATGGCAACAAGATGTGGATCACCAACGGCCCGGATGCCGACACCTTCGTCATCTATGCCAAAACAGATGCCAGTGCTGGCCCCAAAGGGATTTCTGCCTTTATCGTCGAGGCAGGCACTCCCGGTTTCACTACCGCCCAGAAGCTCGACAAGCTGGGGATGCGCGGCTCCAGCACCTGCGAGCTGGTGTTCGACAACTGTCAGGTGCCGCAGGAAAACCTGCTGGGCACCTTGCACGGCGGGGTCAAGGTTCTGATGAGCGGGCTCGATTACGAGCGGGTAGTACTGGCGGCGGGCCCCCTTGGCATCATGCAGGCCTGCATGGACGTGGTGCTGCCCTATGTGCGCGAGCGCAAGCAGTTCGGCCAGGCCATCGGCGAGTTCCAGCTGGTGCAGGGCAAGCTCGCCGACATGTATACCCACCTCGCCAGCAGCCGGGCACTGGTCTACTCGGTGGCGAGCGCCTGCGATCAGGGCCGCACCAGCCGCAAGGATTGCGCCGCCGCCATCCTGTTTGCCGCAGAAAACGCCACCCAGATGGCGCTCGATGCCATCCAGCTGCTCGGCGGCAACGGCTACATCAACGAATACCCCACCGGCCGGCTGCTGCGGGACGCCAAGCTCTACGAGATCGGTGCCGGCACCTCGGAGATCCGCCGCTGGCTGATCGGTCGCGAGCTGATGGGGGATAACCCATGAGTCGTATCCACTCCCGTCTCGACACGGCGAGTCCGGAATATGCGGCCAATCGGGCCGCCATGCAGGGGCAGGTCGACGATCTCCATGCCCGCATTGCCGAGATCGCGCAAGGGGGTGGCGCGGCCAACAACGCCCGCCATCAGGCCCGCGGCAAGCTGCTGCCCCGCGAGCGCATCAATCAGCTGCTGGACCCGGGCTCCCCGTTTCTCGAACTGTCGGCGCTGGCTGGCTGGCAGGTCTATGACGAGCCGGTGCCCGCCGCCGGCATCATCACCGGCATCGGCCGGGTCTCGGGCAGACTCTGCATGCTGGTGGTGAACGACGCCACCGTGAAAGGCGGCACCTACTACCCGCTCACGGTAAAAAAACACCTGCGCGCCCAGGCCATCGCCGAGCGGCTGCGCCTCCCCTGCCTCTATCTGGTGGATTCCGGCGGCGCCTTTCTGCCGATGCAGGATGAGGTGTTCCCCGACCGGGATCACTTTGGTCGCATCTTCTACAACCAGGCCCGCATGTCGGCCCAGAACATTCCGCAGCTGGCGGTCGTAATGGGGCTCTGTACCGCCGGGGGTGCCTACGTCCCCGCCATGGCGGACGAGTCGATCATGGTCAGAGAACAGGCCACCATCTTTCTGGCGGGCCCACCGCTGGTCAAGGCTGCCACCGGTGAGGAGATCAGTGCCGAGGCCCTGGGCGGCGCCGAGGTGCACTGCGCCCACTCGGGGGTGGCGGATCATATGGCCTGTGACGATGCCCATGCACTTGCCATCGCCCGCATGCTGGTGACCCACCTGGGGAACGAGCCGGTAGAGAGCAGCCCCGGCTACGAGCCCCCCTGCTACCCCATAGAGGATCTCTACGGCCTGGTGGGCACCAGCCTCAAACGCCCTTACGACGCGCGCGAGCTGATTGCCCGACTGGTGGATGGCTCTGACTTTGACGAATTCAAGGCGCTGTTCGGCACCACCCTGGTGACCGGCTTTGCCCGCATTTGCGGCATGGAGGTGGGGATCCTCGCCAACAACGGTGTGCTGCACAGCGACAGTGCCCAGAAGGGCGCCCACTTTATCCAGCTCTGTAACCGGCGCGTTATCCCGCTGATCTTTTTGCAGAACATCACCGGCTTTATGGTGGGGAGTAGCGCAGAAAAAGAGGGGATCGCCAAACACGGCGCCAAACTGGTCACCGCCGTGGCTTGCAGCCGGGTGCCCAAGGTAACGATCATCGTCGGCGGCAGCTTTGGTGCCGGCAACTACGGTATGTGCGGCCGCGCCTATGAACCCGATTTTATCTTTAGCTGGCCCAACAGCCGCATCTCTGTCATGGGAGGCGAGCAGGCTGCCGGGGTGCTGGTGCAGGTGCGTCGGGACAAACTGGCTGCCGAGGGCAAGTACTTGAGCGAGCAGGAAGCGGCCACCATCCGCGCCCCGGTGATCGAGCAGTATGAGCGCCAGGGTCACCCCTACTACGCCAGCGCCCGCCTCTGGGATGATGGCGTCATCGACCCGGCCCAGAGCCGCACCGTGCTGGCGCTGGCACTGGCCGCCTGTCAGGGTGCCCGCATTGAACCCGAGCAGTACGGCATCTTCCGGATGTAAGGAGCAAACCTATGTCAGATCCACTCACTTCCTCAGCACTTGGCTCTTCAACACAGGGCCCGTTTCGGCTTGAACGGCATGGCCCGCTGGCCGAGCTGGTGCTGTCGCGCCCGGCCCGCCACAACGCCTTTGATGCCGACCTGATGCTGGGGCTGCTCGACTGCCTCGATGATCTGGCCCATCTCCATGGTCATGATCTCGCCGAACGCCCTCACGCCCTGCTGCTGCGGGCCGAGGGCAAACACTTTTGCGCGGGCGCCGATCTCAACTGGATGCGCAATCTGGCCCACACCGATTTCGAGCACAATCGCGAAGACGCCCGAGTACTGGCGCGGCTGATGCAGACCCTCGACGAGCTCCCCTTCCCCACGCTGGCGCTGGTGCAAGGGGCAGCCTATGGCGGAGCGCTGGGGCTGATCTGTGCCTGCGATCTGGTGCTGGCCAGCGACGATGCCCGCTTCTGTCTCTCCGAGGTGAGCCTGGGCCTGGTGCCTGCGGTGATCAGCCCCTACGTGGTACGCACCATGGGGATGCGTCAGGCGCGCCGCTACATGCTCAGTGCCGAGCCGTTCGATGCCATCACCGCCTGTCGGCTCAATGTGGCGCATCAACTCTGCAAACCGGATCAGCTGCTGGCGGAGGGGCGGGCGCAAGCCCTGCGTCTGTGCCGCAACGGGCCGGAGGCGATGAAAGAGACCAAACGGCTGCTGGCGGCCATAGAGGCCCACCCTTCCCGCCTGCATGAAGAGAAAACCGTCGAGACTATCGCCCGGGTGCGGGTCGGTCTCGAAGCTCAGGAGGGGATGCAAGCCTTCTTCGACAAACGCCCTCCCGCCTGGCGCCCCCGTTTCAAGGATGAGACATGACCCATCACACCCCGATTAATGGTCTGCTGATCGCCAACCACGGCGAATATAACCGGAGTGCGGATCAACACGCTTCGTACTTGTGCGCCTTGAACAACAGGGAGCCAAAATGACTCATCACACTTCGATTAGACGCCTGCTGATCGCTAATCGCGGCGAAATTGCCGTGCGCATCATCAAGACGGCGAAACGCCTCGGCATCCACACCATCGCCCTCTACTCCGATGCCGACGCCCATGCCATGCACACCCGTCTGGCCGATGAGGCCTGGCATCTGGGGCCCGCACCAGCCAGAGAGAGCTATCTGGACACCGGCAAGGTGCTGAAGATTGCCAAAGAGACGCGCGCCGATGCTATCCATCCCGGTTACGGCTTTCTGTCAGAAAACAGCGATTTTGCCACCGCCTGCGAACAGCGCGGCCTGCGCTTTGTCGGTCCAAGCGGCGCCGCCATTCTCGCCATGGGCGACAAATCGGGCGCCAAGGCGCTGATGCAGGCCGCCGGTGTACCTGTGTTGCCCGGCTATCACGGTACGGATCAGCGGCCAGACTTTTTACGCGATCAGGCGAGCCAGATTGGCTTCCCGCTGCTTATCAAGGCCTCCAGTGGCGGCGGTGGCAAGGGGATGCGCCGGGTCGATCAGCTGGCTGACTTTGACGAGTCGCTGGCGGCAGTCAAACGGGAGGCCAAGGCCGCCTTTGGCGACGATCGGGTACTGCTGGAGCGCTATCTGCCCCATGCTCGTCACGTGGAGGTACAGGTCTTTGCCGATAGCCTCGGCAACGCCATCTATCTGGGGGACAGGGACTGCTCCTTGCAGCGACGCCATCAGAAGGTGATCGAAGAGGCGCCCGCCCCCGATATTCCTCCGGCTCTGCGGCGCGCCATGGGGGATGCAGCCGTGGCCGCTGCCAAAGCCATCCACTATCAGGGGGCGGGCACCATCGAGTTCCTGCTGTGCGGGGAGGAGTTCTTCTTTATGGAGATGAACACCCGGCTGCAGGTAGAACATCCGGTCACCGAAGCGGTGACCGGGCAAGATCTGGTGGCCTGGCAGCTGGCCGTGGCCGAAGGCAAGCCGCTGCCACTCACCCAGGATGAGGTGGTGCTGCGCGGCCATGCTGTGGAGGCGCGCCTCTACGCCGAGGATGTGGCGGCCGGTTTTCTGCCCGCCAGCGGCCCCATCCACTGGCTCCACTGGCCCGTTGGCGTGCGCATCGACACCGGCGTTACCTCTGGTGATGAGGTCAGCCCCTATTACGATCCCATGATCGCCAAGCTGATCGCCCACGGCCAGAGCCGCGCCGAGGCGTTCGCCCAACTGGCCGATGCGCTTGCTGCGCTGGATCTTGGCCCGCTGGTGCACAACGGCCCGCTGCTGCTGCGCCTGTGTGAAGAGCCTGACGTCTTGGCCATGGGCCACCATACCCAGTGGCCCATCCCCACCGAACCACAACCCATTCCTGAGTTCGCCTGGCCGCTGGCGACCCTCTGGCTGGCGAGCCGTCCTGCGGGCAACTCCCCCTGGCAGCAAGCCTGCGGATTTCGGCTGGGGCCGGATCGCTGCTGGACGGCAGCGGTGCGCATCGGTGATGAGCGCCGGGTATTGACCCTTCACGATCATGACGGTCAGTTTGGGTGGCAAGGGGAGACCTGTTGCTACCAAAAAGGCGATGACCATATCCGGCTGCAACAGGGGGGCTGCTGGCAGCAGATCCCCATTCAGACGGTCGCAGGCTCGGAGGCAACCTTCATCATGACCTTGGCGGGCCAGCGCATCCGCTTCACGGCCGATGATCAGCAACACAGTCACCACCATGATCAGGTAAACGATAAGGCGCAGGGCGCCATCGCCCCCATGCACGGCATCGTGGTGGCCGTGCTGGTCGAACCCGGCCAAACGGTCAGCAAGGGGCAACCCCTGCTGGTGTTGGAAGCGATGAAGATGGAGCACCAGTTGCGCGCAGAGCGAGACGGGGTAATTGAGGCCCTGCAGTGCAAGCAGGGCGAGCAGGTGAGCCAGGGGGCCGTGCTGGTACGCTTTGCCGAAGAGATAGCCATACAGGAGGATCACCCATGAACCGATCACAGGACGTCCGTGACGACAGGGTCAGTCTGGTGGAGATGGGGCCGCGAGATGGCCTGCAAAATGAAGCCAGCCCGCTGGCACTGATCCAGCGGCTGGAGCTGATCCAGCGACTGGCCGACAGCGGCCTGCAGCGCATCGAGGTGGGCGCCTTTGTCTCTGCCAAAAAGGTACCGCAGATGGCGGACTCCGCAGCACTTTTTCAGGCACTGCCGCGCAAGGGATCGACCCGTTACGGCGCCCTGGTGCCCAATCTGCAAGGCTTGCAGGCCGCCATCGCCGCCCGCGCCGACGAGATTGGCCTCTTCACCGCCTGCTCCGACGGTTTTACTCGCGCCAATATCGGCATCAGCGTGGAGGAGTCGCTGGTGCGCTTCGCCCCGCTGGTGCAGGAGGCGCGCAGCCTCGGCATCAAGGTGCGCGGTTACCTCTCCACCGTCATCGCCTGCCCGTTCGATGGCCCGACCCGCCCGAAACGGGTCGCCGCCATGGCCGAGCAACTGCTGGATCTAGGCTGCCACGAAATTTCGCTGGGAGACACCATCGGCGTCGGCACCCCGGGCACGGTGGCGCCCATGCTGGATGCGGTGCTGCACGAGATCCCGGCAGGGCGACTCGCGGTCCATTTTCACGACACCTACGGCCAGGGTCTGGCCAACCTGCTACCCGCGCTGGAGCGTGGTATTCGCACCATCGACTGCTCGGTGGCGGGCCTTGGCGGCTGCCCCTATGCACCGGGCGCCTCTGGCAATGTGGCGTCAGAGGAGGTGGTCTACCTGCTGCATGGCCTTGGCATGACGACGGGGGTGGATCTCGACAAACTGGCGGCCACCGGCCAGTGGGTCAGCGAGCAGCTTGGTCGCCCCAACGGCTCGCGAGTCGGTCAGGCCCTGCACGCCAATGCCGAGCGGCTGCGTGCCCGCCTCTGCCAGCCACTCGCCCACCCACAGGAGTCATGACCATGTCCCGTTCCCTGCCCGGCAAGGAGATCACCTACAGCATTTCGGAATTGGCTCACGAGTTCGATGTCACGCCGCGCACTATCCGCTATTACGAGGACGAAGGGCTGCTCACCCCGCTGCGGGAGGGGCAAACCCGCATCTACAACCACCGGGACAAGATCCGGCTCAAGTTGACCCTGCGCGGCAAACGGCTGGGGTTTAGCCTGGCCGAGATCCGCGAGCTGTTCGAGATGTATGACACCGACCGCTCGAGCAAAACCCAGCTCCACTCCATGATCCAGCTGATCGAGGAAAAGCGCGGCGCCCTGCTCCAGCAACTGGAAGATATCCAGATGGTGATGACCGAACTGGAGGCGGCGGAACAGCGCTGTGTTAATTCCCTTAACAGCTTGAAAAGCGGCGCAGATTAACCGAATCTGGGAACAAGCTATTGCCCTGGGGATCCCATGAAATATTGGTGCTGGTTTCTGCTCTTGTTCAGCCTGTCTGGCTGGAGCCATCCCCTCATCAAGGTTGGCGGTTACCCCTATGCCCCCTTCGTGGTCAAGCTCTCCGATTCCCACTATGAAGGGCTGACCCTGGATCTCATCGACCAGCTCAACGAGATCCAGCAGGAGGTGAAATTTATCTTTGTGCCCACCTCGGCCGCCAATCGCTACAAGGCGCTCGATCTGGGCCGCTTCTCGCTGATGCTGTTTGAAGACAGCAAATGGGGCTGGCAAACCGACAAGTTGAAGATGACAGCCCCCTTTCTCGGCGGTGGCGAAGTCTATGTGGCACTGCGGAAAACGGGCCGGGATCAACACTTTTTCGATGATCCCTCCCAGCACCACCTTATCGGGGTGACCGGCTATCACTACGGCGTCGGCCAGTTCAATGCCGATCCCGTCTACCTGCAGCGCAAGCTCAATATCACCCTGGTCAAGGACAACATCAGTGCCCTGCAAGCCCTGCTCAAAGGGCGCGGTGAGGTGGCCATTATCAACGTCTCTTACCTTAACCAGTATCTGCTGGCCCATCCCGGCACCGCTGAACAGCTGCTGATCTCGCAAAAATGGGATCAGCATTATCAGCACCGCGCCATTCTCCACCCCGCGGCCCCCATTACCCCTGCCCAGCTGGAACAGTGGCTGGCAGCGCTGCAACAAAAGGGTGAACTGGATCGCCTTTGGACAAAGTACGGCGTACAACAGCACGCAACCCCATGATTACTATCCAGCTTTTCTGTACCATGGCGGGAACCAAATGGGAGTGCACCAAATGAACACCACCGAGCCCGCGTCCCCCAAGCCCCGCTTGCTGCGCTACCTTGCCTACGCTTTCCTGCTGTTTCTTATCCTGATCATCCTGCTGCTATGGCAGACCCCTCGTCTGATCCAGCGCTATCTGCCCGGCTGGCTGGCCGAGCATTACGGTCTGCAGCTGACGCTGGGGGAGATTGACGTAGGACTGCGCAACCCTTCTCTCACCCTCGGCAAGACTGCCCTGCTCGATGCCAAACAGCAGCCCATCATCCGTTTTGAGCAGCTCTTTATCAGCCCCGACCTGCAAGCCAGTTGGCAGCAGAAAGGGGTCGTGCTTTCCGCCGTCACCCTGACCAAACCCGTGGTGCTGCTGCAACGGCTGGCCGACAAAACAGGGGACGTTCGACTCAATCTGACCGATGCGCTGGCCACCCTGCTCGCTCCTGCGCCCTCCCCGGAGCCCGAGACAACGAGCACCCCGCTGCTGGTTGACATCGCCAGCATCGCTGTCACTGACGGGCATGTGCGCTATCAGGATCAGCGCAAGGAGAGCGAACCCGGCTGGCTGCCGCCCCTCAATCTGGAAAAAGTGACCCTTAAGCTCGATAACCTGCGCACCGAGGCAAACCATCCGACCGCCTATCAGCTGAGCGCCGCCATCAACGGCAACAGCAGCCTCGCCGCTCACGGCAAGCTCGATGTGATGAGCGGTATGGGTCAGGGCAAGGTGAGCCTCAAGCAGGTCGAGCTTAAACCCTTTGCCCCGCTCTGGGCCCCCTACCTCAAGCTGGATCTGGCCAAGGGCCACGCCAATGCAGAGGTGGAATACCAGCTCAAAGAGGGCAAGCAAGAAGTGCAGTGGCAATTGTCAAAAGGCAAGCTGACGCTGGATAACTGGCAGCTTAAAAAACGCAAGGGCGACGAGTTTGCCCGCTTCAGCCAGCTGGCCCTGAGCGAATTGGCGGTCGATGGCCAGAAACAATCGCTGCAGATCGGTAAGGTGACCCTGCAACAACCCCTGCTCAAGGCCACCCTCAACGCACAGCAAGAGCTGGATCTGGCGGATCTGCTCATTGCACAGGCCCCCGCCAAACCCGTTAAAGGGGCCAACGCCGCAAACGAGGTAGCCAAAAGTGCGGATCCCAAGTCGGCACAACAAGCAAAGGCAGCCGGTAACGGCAAGAAACACGCGGCAGACACACCCTGGCAGTGGCAGATCAGGCAGATCGCCATCGACAAGGGCGATCTCACCCTTACCGAATCGAGCAGCGGCAAACCGCTGGCACGCCAGTTCTCCGGCCTCAAGCTGGCGCTGGGGCCACTGAGTAGCAAGGGAGAGCAACCGAGTAAACTGACTCTGGCCACCCACTTCAACCAGAGCAGTCCCCTCACCTTTGATGGCCAACTGACCCTGACCCCTTTCGCCCTGAGCGGCGACATCAACCAGCAGGGGCTGCCCCTGACGCTGGCGCAACCCTATCTGGCCGATCTGGTGCGCATCAAGGTGCAAAACGGGCTGCTGAGCAGCAAGACCCGACTTGATCTCGCCACCAGCGCCCAGGGGGATCTCAGCAAGCTGACCCTGCAAGGGGGGCTCGATGTCAACGGGCTCAAGGTGGTCGATCGGGCAGACAATCAGCGGCTGCTGGAGTTCAACACCCTGGCTCTCACCGGTCTGACGTACGACGGCATCAGCCAGCAGATGCGGATCAAGGAGATAGCCCTGCACAAACCCTTCGCCCGCATTGAAATCCACGAGGATGGCACCACCAACCTGCAACAACTGCTGTTGCCACAACCGGCGGCGACCAACAGCACTCATACGGCTGCAGGCAGCAAGACGAGCACTGGCAGCAAGGGCCCCGACTTTCGCTTCACCATCGACCAGTTGCGTACCGAGCAGGGCAACCTGCGCTTTGCCGATCGCAGCCTGAGTCAGGATTTCGTGGCCGATATCGCCTCGCTGGGCGGCCAGAGCCGTCATATCAGCAATATTCCGGGGCAACGCTCCGATCTCGCTTTCAACGGCAAGGTGGATCGCTATGCGCCGGTGACCATCCGCGGCGGCACCAACCTGCTGGTCGCCAACCCGCTCCTCGACATCGCGGTGGCCTTCCACAATCTGGAGCTCACCACCTTTACCCCCTACTCGGGCACCTATGCCGGTTATGCCATCGACAAGGGCCAGCTCTCCATGAAGCTGCACTACAAGCTGGAGGGCAACCGGCTGGAGGGGGATAACGACATCACCATCAAGAAGCTGCAGCTGGGCGAGAAGATCAAGAGTGAGCAAGCCAAAGATCTGCCGCTGGGGCTGGCCATCGCCCTGCTGAGCGATGCCAACGGGGTAATACAGATGAACCTCAAGGTGAAGGGGGATCTCGATCAACCGGACTTCAGCATCGGCAATATCTTCTGGGATGTGCTGGGCAACACCCTGAGCAAGGCGATCACCTCCCCCTTCTCCCTGCTCGCCTCGCTGGCCGATGGCACCGACGATCTGGACGAACTCCCCTTCCTGCCGGGGGATCCCGATCTCACCCCCACCCAGCAGGAGAAACTGGTCAAGCTGGCGCAAGCCCTCAAAGATAGACCCAAGCTCAGCATGAATATTCGCGGCAAGGTTAACTTCAACGAGGAGCGCCCCATCCTGCAACGGCAAAAGCTGGAGCGGGTACTGGCCAAACTGACTGGCAATCAGGCGGATCTCGACCTGCTGGAACAGGACCCCGCCCTGCAAGAGGCGCTGGCCCAGGCCTATGAAGAGCGCTTTGGTGAAGATCTGGAAGATCTGGCCGATCGGCTCCATCTGGATGAAGAGAGCGCGGCACTGCGGGCCCAGGCGGTGATCCTGCTGCGGGATCAGCAGCTCATCACCGCCAAATCCCTGCGCAATCTCGCCATGCGCCGGGCGCAAAATACCAAGGAGTTTCTGGTCGACAGCCAGGGGATCACCCCGGAGCGGCTGTTCGTGCTCGACAGCCAGGTCAAGGAAGAGGACAAGGAAGCCAAAGTGATCCTGACGCTGGATCAGTAACGCCGCCGCACTGCGCAAAAGCGTAATAAAAATACAACCCCTCAACTATTTTGACACCTTTTGCTCACCAAACAGCCTGCTTTGGTGAGCATTTGGCCTCTGATGCAAATAATCACGTAGTTTTTTTACGATTTATCCCCCTTGCCCCCTTGCGGGCGCGCCACAGCCTGCCTAAAATCGCGCGTCTTTTGTTAACCCCCCACCTCTATTTTTGGAGAACGCCACGTGAGCGAAAAATTGGCCAACCCTGCCCCTCTGGGTCTGATGGGTTTCGGTATGACCACCATCCTGCTGAACATCCATAACGCAGGTTTCTTCCCCATCAGCGCCATGATCCTGGCCATGGGCCTGTGCTACGGCGGTATGGCCCAGATCGTCGCGGGTATCATGGAATACAAGCGTGGCAACACCTTCGGTGTGACCGCCTTTATCTCCTACGGTTTCTTCTGGTTGAGCCTGGTGTTCCTGCTGGTGATGCCGACCATGGGGCTGGCCGAAGCCACCCCGCACGCCTACATGGGCTGGTATCTGCTGCTGTGGGGTGTCTTCACCCTGTTCATGCTGGTCGGCACTGTCAACTACCCGCGTGCCAAGCAGTTCGTGTTCGCCTCCCTGACCGTGCTGTTCTTCCTGCTGGCCGCCCGTGACTTCACCGGCAGCACCCTGATCGGCACCATCGCCGGTTTCGAAGGCATCATCTGTGGCGCCAGCGCCATCTACCTGGCCATGGCCACCGTGATCAACGAGCAGTTCGGCCGCACCGTGATGCCGATCGGCGATCACAAGAAAGCCGCCGCCGTACAGCTGAAAGCCGCTGCCTGATAGGCAAGCCATTCAGATAGTAAAAAAGCACCCTCGGGTGCTTTTTTGCTTTCTACGATGCTGTATTTGCTGCTCAGGATTCACAACAACCGACTATCTCCCTCTCCGGCTAATAGACGGGTTGGCGGAAAACGACTCGCCGGATCCTGACCAAACAGCAGGCTCAGCTGACGGTAAACCTCGGGATAGACACTACGAAGCCGCAGCGGATCAGTAAAGAAGCACTCGCAGCTGACGGCAAAAAACTCGGCGGGATGTTCGGCAGCATAGGGATCGATGGCGGTCACTTCGTCCCGATCGAGCTGCTGGCACAGCGCATCGAAGGCGGTCTGAAAGGCCTGTTGCCACAGCTGGCTGCTCATCGACCCCGGCAACGGCGGCGTGCCGTCCGCCTCACCACCCAGCATGTCGAGCTTGTGGGCCAACTCGTGGATCACCAGATTAAAGCCATCCCAGTCGCCATCCTGCTGCAGCTCGCTCCAGGCCAGCACCAACGGCCCTTGCGGCCAGGATTCACCGGCGTTCTCCTCTTCAACTTCGCTCACCAGCCCAAATTCATCCTGCACCTCCTGGCGCCGCGTGACAGGTTCGGGAATGATGATGATTTCGTGAAAGCCGCGATACCAGTCAAGGCCGAGGTGCAAGATGGGCAACGCCGCCTGCAGCGCCAGCACCGCCTGTTGACGGAGGCTGAGCGCTACCCCGATCAGGGTCAGGGTCTTGCGCCTGAGCAGCTGTTGCCCCAACCCGATAAGCGTCGTCTGCTCGGTGTCGCTGAGCCCTTGCAAGATAGGCACTGCCGCCAGCGCCTGACGCCACAGAGCCAACTCATCCTCACTCATGGGCATTTGCGGGCGACCACCCAGCCATTTAAACCATCCCAGCACGCCTACTCCTTCTTTTGATGCAAAAAACAGGTCACAGCAGTTTGACGAACCGTTTCGGCCGCTCCTGATAATCCTGCGCCAGATAGAAACGGTGAGCAGCCTCGCGCTTAAGGCTGCTGGAGAGCTCCAGCTGGGCGCAACCTGCGGCACGCGCCATCTGTTCGGCTTGCTTGAGCAAGGCCGCGCCCACTCCCGCCCCTCTTGCCCCTTCATCGACAACCAGCGCCGAGATCAGGCCCCATGCTGGTGCAACATGCAGCGGTGCCAGCCTGTGCCACACCAACACGCCGACCACCTTGTCAGCCAGGGAGGCGAGCAGCACAACGCTGGCGGGATCCGGCGCCAACAGGCACGCCGTCACGTCACAACCTTCGGCAGGATACCCCAATTGGCTGAACAGGTGGGCGACTGCGCTCCCGTCGTCGGCCTCAGGGGGACGGATCGTCAATGTGTCAGAGGTATCTTTCATTGTTGGCCTCATGTTTGCTTTCCATTGTGTTACGCCCGTCACATTGCTCGGCGCAGATCAACAAGGAGGATCTCATCTTTACTCATAGAAAACGCTGCCTGCCATTATCCACCCACCCTTGTCAATTCACAAATTTGCAACAAAACGACATTTTTAGCTGGGAAGCACCGATACAACTCGATATGTTACAAGCCATGCATGGCGCGCCTTTGCGCTCTGCTTAACCCCTCAACCCCGTGCTCGTTTGTTAACTGGATTGTTAACAGTCAGGGCCGAAAACAGTGACAGAGAGCGAGGCCAAGATCTCGCCAAGACAGCGCCACAAACACAACAAAGGAGTTGTTGTACATGAATGAAATCGTCAATGCCATCAATGGTGTAATCTGGAGCCCTGCGCTCATCTACCTGTGTCTGGGGGTCGGTCTTTACTTCTCCCTGCGCACCCGTTTTTTGCAACTGCGTCATATCAAAGAGATGGTGCGGCTGATGTTTGATGGCAAGAGCACCGATGCCGGTGTCTCTTCCTTCCAGGCGCTGGCCATGACTCTGGCCGGTCGCGTGGGTACCGGTAACATCGCGGGTGTGGCTACCGCCATCACCTTCGGTGGCCCGGGCGCCCTGTTCTGGATGTGGATGGTGGCCTTCCTCGGCGCCAGCTCCGCTTTCGTGGAGTCCACTCTGGGTCAGGTCTACAAGGAGAAGATCAACGGTGAGTACCGTGGCGGCCCGGCCTTCTACATCGAGAAAGGGCTTGGCATGAAGTGGTATGCCTGGACCTTCGCCATCGCCACCATCTTCGCCTGCGGCGTGCTGCTGCCGGGGGTGCAGGCCAACTCCATCGGTTCCAGCCTGCAAACCGCCTTTGATATCGATCCGAACGTCACCGCCGCCGGTCTGGCGCTGCTGCTCGGCTTTATCATCTTCGGCGGTGTCAAGCGTATCGCCAGCTTCGCCAGTACCGTGGTGCCCTTTATGGCGCTCGGCTACATCATCGTGGCTTGCGTCATCATCGCCCTCAACATCTCTGCCCTGCCGGGCGTGATCCTGCTGATCTGGAAGAGCGCCTTCGGTATGGATGCCGGTTTCGGTGCCATTCTGGGTCTGGCCATCATGTGGGGTGTGAAGCGCGGGGTCTACTCCAACGAAGCGGGTCAGGGTACCGGGCCGCACGCCTCCTCTGCTGCGGCAGTAAGCCACCCGGCCAAGCAGGGTCTGGTGCAGGCGTTCTCCGTCTATATCGACACCCTGTTCGTCTGCTCCGCCACCGGCTTTATGCTGCTGATCACCGGCCTTTATAACGTACAAGGGCCGGACGGCGCCGCCCTCTACACAGGTATTGCCGGTATCGCTGCGGGCCCGGGCTATGTGCAGACCGCCATGGAGAGCATGATGCCGGGCTTTGGCAGCATTTTCGTGGCGATCGCGCTGTTCTTCTTCGCGTTCACCACCATCGTTGCCTACTACTATATCGCCGAAACCAACATCGCCTACATCAACCGCAAGATAAATCGCCCCTGGCTCACCTTCTTGCTGAAGATTGCGCTGATGGCCGCCACTGTCTACGGCACCGTCAAGACGGCGGATCTGGCGTGGGGCATGGGTGATATCGGGGTCGGCCTGATGGCATGGCTCAACATCATCGCCATCCTGCTGCTGCAAAAAACTGCCTTCACCTGCCTGAAGGATTACGAGGCGCAACAGGCGCAAGGGCTGGATCCGGTGTTCCACCCGGAGAAGCTCGGCATCAAGAACGCCGATTACTGGGTGGGCAAACGCTCCGAAGAGAATTTGGAGCTGGAGAAATCCGGTCACCCGTTCGAACCGGATCAGGATCGCAAGATCTCCTGAACCTGAACGACATAAGACATCAATAAAGATGGCAGCCTCGGCTGCCATTTCTTTTTCCTATCACCTCATCTCAAAGCGGATTGCGGCGTGGCCCGAAGGGCAGACGCCAGCGAAACAGGCTGTTAAAGGTAGCTCGCCACTGATTGGGGCGCCCCAGAATCTGCTTTTGCAGGCGGGTCTCCTCTTTGAGCATCGCCTCGTCACTGCGGGCCCAGGCCTGGCTGTAGAGCTGCTTGATCCCCGCCAGCGCATCCGGCGACTTGGTGATGAGGGTGCGGGCAAACTCCCGCGCCTCCACCAGCGGATCGGCGCAGACCCGGCTCACCATCCCGAGGGATTTCGCCTCGACGGCATCCAGCTCGCGCCCGCTCATGGCCAGCTCCATGGCGGTATCCAGCCCCATCAGGTTGCGCATGGTGACGCTGCCACTCATGTCGGGAATGATGCCCCACTTGATCTCCATCACCGAGAAGCGGCAATCGGGGGTGCTGAAGCGAAAATCGGCGCCGAGGGCAATCTGCAGACCACCGCCAAAACAGACCCCCTGGGTCACCGCAATCACCGGCACCGGCAGTTGATGCCAGCCATAGGCGACCCGCTGGGCCAGATTGGTCGCTTCGTCCGCTTCGCGCTTGAGAATATCGAGCGCCGCTACCGGCTGTCTCAGCATGGATTTCACATCCAGTCCGGCGCAGAAGGCCCGCCCCTCGCCGTGCAGGATCACCGCCCGCAACCCCTTGTGCTGAGCAAGTTGCGTCAGCGTCTCGTCGATGGCGCTGAACATGGCGCGGTCCAGCGCATTGAGTTTATCCCCCCGCGTCAGCATCACTTCGGCAATCCCGTCGTGGATCTCGCACTTGATCCTTGGTTTTTCCATCTCCCTTGTCCTCTCCTTGATCCCTGAAACTGACTCACTGGTCATACCACCACGTTATCAGAGTGTTATCATCCGGTACAGCTGAGACTAAAGTCGGCTGGCCGCCTCCCCCTCCCTTTGTCACACTGGGCGCAGGATCAGTGCCGCAAGCCAGCAGAGGACGCTGTCATGTCAACCCTGTTCAATTTTGCCAGACCACCGTTCGACCGACTGGGCGATGAGGCGCGCGAGCGGCTCTCCCGTCACCTCTCGCTCTGCTATTTTCGGGCAGGGGATCTGCTGCTCAAGGAGGGGGACGAGCCTCCCGGCCTCTATCTCATCATCAAGGGGGCAGTGGAAGAGTCGGCCCCTCACCACCAGTTTGGTGATTACGGGGTTGATGATCTGTTCGATGTGCGCGCCCAATTTGACGGCCGCTGCCGCCACCGCTTCACCGCGCTGGAAGATAGCCTCTGCCAGCTCATTCCTCGCCACACCTTTCTGGCGCTCTGTGAGCAGGATCCGCAGTTTGCCAGCTACTTCACCGCCAATCTGGCCGAGCGCCAGCAACAGCAGGAACAACGCGAGCAACTGGGCCAGAAGAATCTGGCGGAATTTATCCTGACCCGCATCGAGCTCGGTCATCTGCAACCACCGCTCATCGTCGACAGCAAGCTGTCACTGCTGGCGGCGACCGAAGCCATGGTGAACAAGGGGACCGATTGCCTGCTCTACCCCGCCCACGATGGCTCCCTCACGCTGGCAACCCGCAAGACCTTGCTCCACGCGTTGACTCTCAAGGGATTGCCGCTGACGGCGCCCCTCTCGGTACTGACCCCCACCCCGCTGATTGGTCTGCCGCTGGAGAGCTATCTGTTTGATGCCCTGCTGCTGATGACCCGCCATCGCATCAAGCGGCTGGTGGTGTGGCGTGGCAACGAGGTGGCGGGCATTTTGCAACTGACTCAGGTGCTGGGACTCTTCTCGACCCACTCCCATGTGCTGACCTTGCGCATCGCCCGCGCCGACAGCCTGCCGGCACTGGAGGCGGTGGCCCGCGAACAGCAACAATTGACCCGTTCGCTGTTTGCCCAGGGGATCCACACCGCCTTTTTGATGAAGCTGATCGCCACCATCAACGAACAGCTGATCGCCAAAGCCTTTGCGCTGGTGATCTCCCCCGAGGTGCAGGATAACGTCTGCCTGCTGATGCTGGGCTCGGAGGGGCGCGGCGAGCAGATCCTCAAAACCGATCAGGACAACGCCCTGATCCTGCCAGAAGGGCTGACATGGCCCACCCAAGCCGCGGATCTGGCCGAATTCAGCGCCCTGCTGGAGCGACTAGGCTACCCCCTCTGCCCCGGGCAGGTGATGGTGAACAATCCGGCCTGGGTAAAAACGGGCAGCGAGTGGCAACAAGCCATTGCCAGCGCCTGCACCACGGCGAAAGAGGATGAGCTGCTCTGGCTCGCCACCCTTGCCGATGCCCACCCCATCGCGGGAGATCGCCAGCTGCATCTGCCTGTTGCCCGAGCACTGCGCGAGCAGCTGGCAGACAGGCGGGATCTGCTGGCAGAGATGGTGCGACCGGCGGTGGCTTTTCATGCCCCGCTCACCCTGTTTGGCCGACTGGAGCAGCCACCGGAAGGGCTGGATCTGAAGCGGGGCGGCCTGTTCCCGCTGGTACACGGTATCCGCATGCTGGCCATTGAGGGGGGAATAATGGAGACCTCGACCCTGGGGCGCATCGATGCACTGGTGGCCGCCGAGCGGCTCAGTGCCGACTATGGCAGCAATCTGGCGGAGGCGTTTCGGCTCTTTATCCGGCTGAGGCTGCGCAGCCAGCTCAAGGGGGGCAACAGTCGGGTGCAGACACAGGATCTCAGCCACAGCGAGCGGGATCTGCTGCGTCAGGCGCTGCATCAGGTGAAGAAGTTCCAGCAGTGGCTCACCTTGCACTTTCGTCTGAGACAATAACCATGTTGAGCCGCGCTCGACGCTACTGGTATGGCCGCGCGTTCCGAACGGGCGAGTTCGCGCCGCTGTTTGCCACCCCACCGGATGATGAACGGATCGCCCTCGATTTCGAGACCACCAGTCTCGATCCCGAGCAGGCCGAGATCGTCTCCATCGGGGCGGTGCGCATTCAGGGCAACCGGCTGCTGACTGGCGAGGCGCTCGCCATCAAGGTACAGCCACCGGCCAGCCTGACCGGCCAATCGGTGGTGATCCACGGCCTGCGCCATCAGGATCTGCAACAGGGGATGAGGCTGGAAGCCGCGCTGCGCCTGCTTCTGGCCTTTATCGGCCCGCGTGAACTGGTGGGCTATCACATCGCCTACGACCTGCGTATTCTCAATCTCGCCTGCCAGAAATTGTGGGGATTAACCCTGCCCCAACGAGGGATCGAGGTGAGCCAGCTCTATCACGACCACCTCTATCGCCGCTATCCCGATGCGGCCATCGACCTGCACTTGAGTGCCATTTGCCGTCACTTGGCGCTGCCCCCCCTGCCCGCCCACGATGCTCTTGCCGATGCCACCACGGCCGCGCTCATCTACCTGCGCCTGACCTGCGGCTCGCCGCTGGCTTATCCCAAAGTCTAATTGCCCACAAATAACATTTAATTCACATTTTGCTTACATGAGCAGGTCCCCTGCTCGTCGGGGTTACCCCATCCACCGCTGACACTTATGTCATGGAGAACTGCAATGGAACAGCAAAGCTACCTGAGGATCCAGCAAGATCCCAACTTCCAGGAGCTGGTCGCCAAGCGCCAGCGTTTTGCCTGGGCCCTCTCGGCTCTGATGCTGGGACTCTACCTGGCGTTTATTCTGCTCATCGCCTTTGCCCCCGGTTGGCTCGGCACCCCGCTCAGTGACAGCACCACCGTCACCCGTGGCATTCCGGTCGGGGTGGGACTGATCCTCTCCTCCTTCGTGTTGACCGGCATCTATGTGTTTCGGGCCAACGGCGAGTTTGACGAGCTGAATCAGAAGATCCTCAAGGGAGTGCAGTCATGAGCGCAAAAAGCATGAAAGGCAACTTGCTGCTGTTGGCCTCACTGGCTTCTTCACCCCTGTTGGCCGCCGATGCGATAAGTGGCGAGGTACAACGCCAACCCCTCAATGTGTCGGCCATCGTGATGTTTGTGGTCTTTGTGGCCGCGACCCTGTTCATCACCTATTGGGCTTCCAAGCGCAACCGCTCGGCCTCGGATTACTATGCGGCCGGTGGTCGTATCACCGGCTTCCAGAACGGTCTGGCCATCGCCGGTGACTATATGTCCGCCGCCTCCTTCCTCGGGATCTCCGCGCTGGTCTACACCTCCGGCTACGATGGTCTGATTTACTCCATCGGTTTTCTGGTGGGCTGGCCCATCATTCTGTTCCTGATCGCAGAGCGGCTGCGTAACCTCGGCAAATACACCTTCGCCGATGTCGCCTCCTATCGCCTCAAGCAGACTGAAGTGCGCACCCTCTCCGCCTGCGGTTCGCTGGTGGTGGTCGCCCTCTACCTGATCGCCCAGATGGTCGGTGCCGGCAAACTGATCGAGCTGTTGTTCGGCCTGCAATATCACGTTGCCGTGGTGCTGGTCGGTATCCTGATGGTGCTCTACGTGCTGTTTGGCGGCATGCTGGCCACCACCTGGGTACAGATCATCAAGGCGGTGATGCTGCTCTCCGGTGCCAGCTTCATGGCCATCATGGTCATGAAATCGGTCAACTTCGATATCGGCGCCCTGTTTAGCGAAGCGGTCAAGGTGCACGAGAAAGGGATCGCCATCATGAGTCCGGGTGGTCTGGTTGCTGACCCCATCTCCGCCATCTCGCTCGGTCTGGCATTGATGTTCGGTACCGCCGGCTTGCCCCATATCCTGATGCGTTTCTTCACCGTGAGTGACGCCAAGGAAGCGCGCAAGAGCGTCTTCTTCGCCACCGGCTTTATCGGTTACTTCTACATCCTCACCTTCATCATCGGCTTTGGCGCTATCCTGCTGGTCAGTACCAATCCGGCCTTCAAGGATGCTACTGGCGCGCTGCTGGGCGGCACCAACATGGCAGCGATCCACTTGGCCAATGCAGTGGGTGGCAGCCTGTTCCTCGGCTTCATCTCTGCCGTGGCGTTTGCCACCATTCTGGCGGTGGTTGCCGGGCTGACCCTGGCGGGTGCCTCTGCGGTTTCCCATGACCTCTATGCCAGCGTGCTGAAGAAGGGCAAGGCCAACGAGACCGATGAACTGCGCGTCTCCAAGTACACCACTGTAGTATTGGGTGTGGTGGCCATTGGTCTGGGGATCCTGTTCGAGAAGCAGAACATCGCCTTCATGGTGGGTCTGGCCTTCTCCATCGCCGCCAGCTGCAACTTCCCGGTGCTGTTCCTCTCCATGTTCTGGTCACGCCTGACCACTCGTGGCGCCGTCTACGGTGGCTGGCTGGGACTGGTGAGCGCGGTGACCCTGATGATTCTGGGCCCGACCGTGTGGGTGAAAGTGCTGGGCCATGCCCAGGCTATCTTCCCCTACGAATACCCGGCCCTCTTCTCCATGGGCTTGGCCTTCGCCGGGATCTGGTTCTTCTCCATCACCGACAGCTCCCAGAACGCCGCTGATGAGCATGCCAAGTTCCTGCCGCAGTTCGTTCGTTCACAAACCGGGCTGGGTGCCTCTGGCGCCACCTCCCACTGATGATGGGATGACACACGCAAGCCGGCCTCGTGCCGGCTTTTTTCATGGTGGATCCCTCTACAGCCAAATACGCATCTGACCGATCCAGATCACAGTTCTTGCTAAAACTTTTTGGGGATCTGTGCCATAATGCGCGCCATTTGACAGACCAACCGGGACACTTATCTTGTTAAGCAGCAATAACACTATCAATTAAGCTGCATCCCGCGAAAGCCGCGCCACTCCTGTGTTTTTCCTCGTTTTTTCCATCACGCCACCACTCAACACCACCTCATTTACCCGCAAAACCCCTCTCGATTTGCCCCAAAATTGCCCCAAGAATGCAGCCCAACCACTCGACCAAATCGCAGGCATAGAAAAGCCCGCTCAATGGCGGGCCAATCCGAATCCTTCCGCATCACGCTGACACGGTGGCTTCATCGCGTAGTTTTCCCAGAATGCGCGCGATCTTGCTCTCCTCCTCAGGCGCCAGGTCCAGCGTCTCAACAAACTCTTCCAGTTCGCTTAGTAGTGATTCCATCCGATCTCCCCCTTGCTCTCCCAGTCTCTCGACTGTGAAACACTGTATACACATACAGTAAACTTCTTGAGTTTATCATTTTCGGACTGATTTGGGTATTAAAAATGGGGCCGCAGCCCCATCAGTATCAGTCAGCCTTGTCTGGCATCATGCGCTGTATCCTGTCAACAAGCGCCCTGCGCTCCTGAGGACAGAGGTCGATAACCTCCAACTCCCCCAGCAGTGCATTCAACTCAACCTGCAGTTGGGCGGCGCTCATTGCAGACCTCCCGGCGCTGGGTGCGAGTTGACAAGTGGGTGCTCCTGCTTTAACTCAGCAAGCATGTCGCAGGCGTGAATGTACGCCATTCCAGCTAGCTCCATTGCGATATCTTTCAATCCATCGCTGTTGTCGTCGCATACCTTGATGCCGCCGATAATCTCCTCAACCTCGGCAAGATACCAAACGGCCCATTGCAGATCTGTCCACTCGAGGTCTTCACCAGCTGGATCCTGTAAAGCATGGATCGGAACAACCTTGTTGTCGCTCATGCTGCGCCTCCAACTTCCAGCAGTGTGATGATCTCGCCAATGGCCTTCATGCCGGCGTCGTTGTAGCGGAACGACTCCACCTGCTTGGGCGAGTTTGGCGATTTGTCGAGAAACACCTTGCCGTATTGCTCGGTTTTCAAGCCGTGCTCATTGGCGAGGCGGCCCACCTTGTTGGCACTGATGCCGTAGCGGTCGCCCACCTCCGTGGCTGTGTAGTAATGCTCAGTGAGCAATGGCAGCGGAATGATGTCAGCGCCCGCCACTGGGTTAACCAGTGACGCGGTAATGGTTTGGCGAGACACATCGCTCAGGTGGGGGAGCAGATTACAAATGGCCTGAGCATTCTTGATCTGCTGATCGAGCGCTTGGGCGCGCAACGTGACAGCCTTGGCCAAGCGCATGTCATCCAGCGCGGCCTTGGCCGCCTTGCTGCCCGAGAGCTCAACCGCCTTTTCAATGTCGCCGTGGCGCAGCGCTTGAGCTGCGGCATAGACCTGCACTTCAAATGAAGCATCGATCCAACCGGCGTACTTCATGGCGACCAGCTCAACAGCCCAAGTGCCGCCATTGCGCCCTTTGGTGGATTTAAATGCAGGAATTCCTGCATTTTCGGAAACAACGCGAGCAAACTCACGGTTTGTTTCCACATCAAAGAAAGCGCCTGGTCGCTGGCTCTCTGTTGCCTTGCCCAACGCCATAGCTGCCTTGTGCAGATCGTTGAGGCAGTACATGCCGTCAGCCTTCACTGCGATAGAATGGCTCTCGATAACGATGGCATTGACTTTCGTTTGTCTATCGGATTGATGTATATTCATGTCGTACACCTTACGTGGTTGTTGGGTTACATCCTCGGCCTTGACGGCTCCACCCGTCTTGGCCGAATTCTTTTCGCTATTTGCTAGCATTCTCCAGTTCCTCTTTCTTCATCATCTCCTTGAAAATCATCATGATCTCGCTGTTGATGCTGCGGCCATTCTCAACGGCGCGATGCCCCAACCATTTGCGGATCTCATTCGGCAAGCGCAGTGACGTGTTTTTGATCTTATCTTGTTCCATCTTTGTCTCCGTTTGTTGACTTCACTATAAAGGCAATGATTGCGCGACTTTACTGTGAGGTCAACTATTATTTTGAGGTCACTGTAAATTCATCTTTCGTTGTTGTTAAAATGGGGGCATATAAACAAACGTTGGTTGCAACCTCGGCATGAGCAAAGACATACAGAAAACCGCATTACGCCTACCAAGAGACCTTCATACCGCCATCCATGAGGCTGCTGACGCGTCAGGGCGCACCATGAACGCCGAGATCGTCTACCGGCTGCAAAGAACTTTTGACGATGACGCCGCGTTTGCTGAGCGTGATGGAGTAAAGTACATAAAAGACATGCGCATCGATCGTGCGGCGTACACGCTGCCAGCAGGAACTGTACTCACCCCACAGGAGATCGACGAAAACGACCCGCGCTACAATCCGGATGCCATAACGGAACAGCTCAAAGAGGTTAGAGAGTTACTGGAGACCATCACGAAGGAAATGAAAAACAAGAAGAGCTGATGTGATCGCAGTCACTGACGCACAGCCTCAAACGATGCAGCATTTGATTTTTGCAGATAGAAAAGGAGAATCTTGATGCGTGTAGCATTCATCGCTGCGCTGGTGCTTTTGTCTGGTTCAGTATCAGCAGACTGCATTGGAACTGGTAACTTTAAGACCTGCTATGACGATAGCGGGAATACATATACCGTTCAGAAATTTGGCAACTCTACTTATGTCAACGGGCAGAACCCCAGCACGGGATCAAGCTGGAATCAGCAGAGCCAGCGACTTGGCAATAGTACCTATACCACCGGCCAGGATGCTGATGGTAATTCTTGGAACAGCACTGCTACAAGAGTTGGAAATTCAACCATCATCAACGGTACAGATAGTGATGGCAATGCTTTCAGTCAGACCTGTAACGAATATGGCTGCTACTAGCCATTCACCAAACTGATATCAACACATTCAATGCAAATCCAACCAGAGCAATAAAAAAGCTGAATGCCATAAAGTCATCCAGATCGCTCCGGCTGGATTTGCTGAAACACCAACACCCTGCTGCAAAAGGTATCAGTGCCAGGGTGAAGCTGAAACTGAACGCTTTCAGCGCCACCACCATCATCACTAACGCAAACAGTATCCACATGGTCAGGTCCTCACTGGTCAGGGCCCAGCTTACCCCCTGTTGTTCGGGGCAAGCCAGGGCCGCGCAACGGAATTGGACATCCCACAGGTTGTCGCTTTACCATTTATGGTAAAGTCTCACCATGCGACATCAAGAGGTAGCCACAGCATGAAAGACAACACCGTCAGCAACAAATATGGATTGCCACAAGTGCAGAATCGGCCACAAATCAAGGCTGAAAAGAACCTGTGCCTGAACGGTGAAGAGGGCCGCCAGATCATCAAGTCTGAGACCAAGCTGACACTGAAGACCCACGAAAAGACCTTCACCCGTTTGGCTGATATGTAATGGATATCATCCAGTTTCCTCCCGCTCGGGTGCTGGAGATTAACCACTACATCCTAGGTGCGTCGCCTGGTCACCAGGGGCCTGCCAGCATAGCGTTATTGGAGGGGGCGCTTGGCCGCATCGACAACGCCATCGCCTACAACGGGCTAAATGATGTGTTTCTCATCGCCGCAAAGTACGCAATGGCCATCGGTACCGCTCACGCCTTTTCAGATGCCAACAAGCGCACCGGGCTCGCTGTCTGCCTTGAGTATCTCTCCCTCAACGACTTCGAGATTGAAAGAGATAACGAGAAGCTGGCGGACGCCATGGTTGACCTTGTGCTTGGCGAGCTGCCAGAAGAGTGGTTTGCCGATATCCTTTACGCGCTTTGGTTAGAAGAGCAAAAAACCGCCTGATTCCCTTTTTATCAGGCGGCCGCCATTCCCCATCAATCTGCGAAGCGCCCCTCCTCTCTCAGGTACTCTCGGTTGCGATTGAGGTATACCCCGCCCTGAGTTCGCTCGTTGCTGCGAAGCTTGGCCTTGAACGACAGCGCCAGGCTCTTGCCGGTGATACGCTCGCCTGGGTGGTGGATGGCATTGAACATTTTGATGCGCTCCAGTACCTCTTGCACCTCGTCCATATCACCACTCTTGCGGGCCATGTAGTAGTCGGTCAGCAACTGGGAGCGCTTATCCGCGATGCGCTTCTCCTTGCCTTTGATGTATTCGCGGGCGTCGTAGTTCTTGGCCATTTGGGCGCTACCGAAGCCCAACCCCTGCATGGCAACGTTCCAAGTCGAAACATCATCCATGATAATGTCTCCCTTGATGGTCTGCTCCCCTTCCGTCGCTTGGCGATAGGCCTTGGCAACATCGCGGATCGACTTCGGCAGCATGGTTTCCAGCCCGCGCTGAATGTGGCCATCTGTCATCTGCCCCGCGCCACGCGCCAGGTTGATGCCAATCCCGGCAACCGGTCCCAGAAGTTGCTGAACAGCGTGCCATGCCAGATCGTCCCCCTCAGTCCCCTCCTTGGGGCTGCGCCACCACAGATCGCCCAGCCCGGTGCGACCAGCAATGCTGAGGTTAGTCAAGGCATCCATCGGCCCTTTGGCTAACAGCTCCCCGGTGCGGGGCCCTAACGCCTCGGTCAGTGCCAAGCGGAACGAGGCCTCACCACTGCGGTCGTCATCGTCATCTAGCCCTGCCGCTATCGCGTAGGCTGCAAAGGTCAGTGGAGTTGGCAATCCCATCACCCCCGCCATCACCCAGTGGGTGGCGAGCACGCCACCAAGGGTCTTGGCTGCAAGCTTGCCATCGGCAATCGCTCTGAGGTCATCTTGCGTCAGCTCCTTGCCAAGCACTCCCTTCTTCCAAGCCTTCAGCGACCCAGCTTGGGCGGCCTTGATGGCATTGGAATAAATTACGTAAGTCATCATCTGGCTGTAGATCTTGAACTGGGTTAGTACCTTAGTGATGTCGTTTCGCATATAGCGTGGGCGGTTGCTTGCGGCGTAGTTGCCGTGGCCGTCATAAACCATCTCAGCCACCCGGTCAGCGTATTGCTGGCCATTCAGCGTCGGCTCGGCCTGCTTGAGCAAGCGGTAAGCCGCCAGGGCGGCCACCTCACGGTTGAGCACTTCGGCGTTGTGGAAAGTGGCTCCAGCCCAGCGCATGGCCCGTCGCCAATGTTTCCCCATCGGCTTGGCCTCTTGCTGGTCAGTGTCTGCCTTGGCTGCAATGCTATGCGCTTGAGTTAGATCCAGTGCTCCAGCGCGGTAAAGCCTGTCCAGAATGGCACGCTCATCTGCTGGCAAAGTGGTAGAGCGGGTCAGGGAGTGCCATGCCTCGGTGGTGCCTGCCTTGAACTTACCGTGCTTCACATAATCCCTCAGCGCCTGAGTCATGGCGACAGCGGATTTAGCAAAGCCATACTTGGCCCCCAACTGGGGCAGCATAACGGTGAAGTTCTGGGTCATGTTGACCACGGCAGAGGCAACTGATGGTCCGATGTAGTAGAGAAAACCGATATTACCGGCAGAACCCGCCCACGCTTTGCCGGTTGGGTTCATGTTCAGGTCATGACGCTTGTTCATCTCGTTGAGCACCTGCTGAGCTATCTCCAGGTCTTCTGGCTTGAGGCTGCTTGGCTCTCCAGCGACACCAGCCCGGATCTGCTCGCTTAGCTTGTCCAACTCCCCCTGCATCTTGTGGCCATAGCGGATCTTGGATACGTGGCGGGCATAGTGGTAGACGCTGTTGAGATAGGCGCGGTGCGCATCACGACTGGCCCCCTTCACCCGACGGCGGTGAATGGCATGCTTGGCGTATGACGCATCCGGCATCATGCGCAGCATGGCTTGCCAGATCTCGTCTTTCAGGGCGGTCTTGCTGACCCCGTCAGCGCTATCGAGAAAGCTCAGCATCTCCATGCCCAGCTGGTTAGCGTTGGCGCTGTCGCCGCCCCCCTCCTCCTTGACCGTCATCACAGCGTTGTAACCGTCGCGCTGGTACTGCTTTACCGCCTGCTCGGCATCGGCGCGGCGCTCGAAGTGCTCACGGACGTACTCATCCCCCTTGCGAGCTTTAACCACGTAGTCACCGTAGCGGGTCAGCGGGAAGTAAGGGCCATGCTGGAGGGCGTGCTCCATCTTATGGCGCATCTCGGCCGCCATGGCGCGCCCCTCGCTGACTCCCAGCAAGTCCTCCAGTCGCTGCTCTATCGCACCGCGCAGAGATTCCCACTGCTTGGTGTAGGTGTCCTGCATGGTGCCGTAGAGTGCCTTGGCATTGGCTGGCAGCGAGTTGTACTGCTTGGCCAATTCGGTGTGATTGCGCTCGATGATGTGCAGTTCTGCTTCATAGGCTGCTCGAGTCTCCGGTTTCTTGGCTCGTTCTACCTTCTGTTTGGCCTCCTGGTAGTAGCTGTTCTCATCCAGTGACTTGTCCGGGTGCAAGCGGGCCATGGTGGCATCGTGCATCAGGTTGGACAGATCCGCCTTCACCTGCTTGTCCAGCGCATCCCACAGCGGGTCGATCCGGGTTTCAGCATCCAGCAGGATGTCGTTACGATCAGCCTCCATCTGAGTGCGCAGGCGCTGGTATTCCGACACAGCCCCGCCCGTGATGTCGCGGTACACCTGGTCAATCTGCAGGTCGGTCAGGGTGCCGAGCATCACTGGGCGCCCCTGCTTCATCCAGTTCTTCACCGAGCCAAGTGCAGCACCAGCTTGGTAAACTGCCTTTTGCGTGATGGATTGCTCAAGGGAAGGGCTGTTATCAGCAACACTCTGGCTCATCTTGAGCCCGCCCTTCTTTGCTGGCTGTTCAGACTCCTGACTGAACTTATGACCACCATCCGGTCCGCCATTGTCAGGGCCGCCGCGCTTCATCTTCTTGCCCAGCCCCTCAATCAGCACTCTGGTTTCGGCGGCAGTAATGCCACCAGGCACAAAGCCGACAGTGCGCAGCGCCTTGGTAACCCATGCCACCACTTGATCCCAGCCGCGGCGCCAGGCGCTCTGCTCCAGTTCGGCCAGGTGGGCGATCACCTCCTCGGCCTGCACCCCGACATCCTCGCCAGCGTAATGGGTATCTACCCAATCCCACACAGCCTTCATGCTGGGGGCGCTCTTCGATTTGATGATGCGGCTGATCAGCTTGGTGTACTCGCCATCGCCCAGCACATTGGCCAACCCGTAGTGGGCCAGCACCTCATGGCGCAGGATCTCGCGCATCCGCTTGGGGTGGGCGATGGTGTCGGCGGCCACATGCAGGGTGCCGTTGTCATCATCGAACGCGGCGCGGCGGATCAGGCCGTCTTTGGCTGCCAGCCCCAGCGCCTGCTCCAGTTCGGCCTGGGTCGCGTGGATCTGCACATCAATGCCACTGGCGCCACGGTACTGCTTGAACCACTCCTTGGTGACCAGCTCCGCCTCTTTGCGGGTCAGGTGCTTGGCTGGCTTCTCGCCCTGCGCCATAGCTTGCTTGGAAAAGCTGATAATGCGTTCAGGCTTGTCGTCTTTGGCTGGCTCATCGGCTTGTTTACCGATCACCTCCCGATCGCCACGAATGTTCTGCTTGGTGCGCTCTCCGTTGCGAATGCCTTTACCAACGGCCTTTATCAGGCTGTCCAGCTCATGCTCTTTGATGGGGCCTTTCACCAAACCAGCTTTACGCAGCAGACGAGCGAATTCGGTCTTGATGTCATTCCAGGCCTGAATGGTGCGGGGCGGCAGCTCTTTCTCTGCGATATGGGCAAAGACCTCCTCCGCCTGATGCAGGTCACTCTTCTTGCCATAAACAGAATCGCCCGCAATCTGTTTCCAGACTGGGGCGATCCACTTCTCGTTCTTGGCGTCGATCAGCTTCTGGAGAAGGCGCTGCTTATTCTCTGGCGTAAACGTGTCAGCGCCGTAGTGGCCCAGCAACTCATGGCGTAACGTAGTGATGAGGTCCGCTTTTGCTCCTGATCGGCCAACCTCTCTGCCTCCAACGCGCCCCTGATCCTCGCTGAAGCTGCGCTCTCGATTGCTCCCTCTATCGGAAGATACTCCATCCCTTGCGTTCCGTGAGACGACGGTGACGATGGATTTACCTGGGTGGTAGGCACCTTTGGTTTTGTCTCCGAGTCCTTGTTCATCGATTGCTGGTCCATAGATCTCATTGGCCTTTTCTCTAATAAATGGCTCAACCGGAATGTTGCCATTGTAGTCCTTTAGAAAATCGTCCACGACTTTGCTCGCCTCGTCAACAGAAAGCCCTTCCTGCTGCTGTGACATGCGCACGTTACTGACTGGCGCGGTATCGGCTTCGATCTGCTGAACCGGCTCACTGGAGGCTGGCGCGGCGACAGGTGCAGGCACTACCGGTTCTGGTTGCGCCACCTCAGAAACAGCAACCCCGGCATCAGGGGCCGGGGCTGTCAGTGTTTGGTCATCTTGCTGCTGTCCATCAGGTACAGGTGCAGGCGCAGCGAGATCTGCCCGATCTCCGGATCCAGCTCGGTCGGTGAGTCCGGCAACGGCTGGTCCAGCGCCTGCTGCAGCCGGTTCGCCTGCGCCAGGCTGATCGCGTTGTCCTTCACTGCTGATTGCAGGTACTGGGGTAACTGGCTCATTGCTCACCTCTGCTTGGGGTTGGTTGCCGGGGATCACCTCTCGGTATCCGGTATCGATGGCTGGTGCTAGTTGGCTGGCCTCGCCCGCTGTGGCAGACGGTGCCGGAACTGTGTCAGCGCTTACGTTTTTGGCTGGCTGATCAGATGGTTGACGCATGTCGGCGACATTGATGTCGTCGACTTGGGACGGGGTTGCTTGCGCGCCGCGCGGGGCCATGCTTGCTACGGCGCTTTTGTCGATAACTACATGCTCTGTCTGGCCGCGCGGGTCGGTGCCGGTGACCACACCATATCCCTGACTCACCAACTCGTTGATGTAGCTTTCAGAAAGGCGGGTAATATCCCCCTGCTTGTGCAACACCTTGGTGCCAGGCTTAATCTTGACATCGTACAGGGTGGGCGTGCCGCCCATCATATCGGCGTAGGCTTGCGCTTGGTGCGCGTCCTGCTCGCTGGTGCCATAGAAGCCACCATAGACACGGCCCTTTTTGCCCTGCTTCTGACCACTTGCGCGGACAATCTGAATATCCTGCTCGCTCATGCCTGGATTGCCGGAACCATGAACGATCACCATGCCATTTTGCGCGATCTCAGTCTTTCCGTCTTGGCGATCCTGCTGGGCCGAATTGCTTGACGGTTGCTTGACTGCGCCCTGCTGCGCTTGGGCCTGTTGCACCTCACCGATAGCCGCTACCCCAAAGCCACCTCCATTGAGCGGCACCGGCATCTCCTGGCCCTTGCGGCTGGCCATGGCCGCCTCTTTCTCGGTTGCGAACGGCTTGCCTTTGCGGGTGATTCGGAGTGTCTGGAGCGGGCCAAATACCGAATCGGTGGCACTGCCTGCCTGCTCGATGGACTGCGCCACCGGGCTGCGCGGATCGCGGGTGGACTGCTCGCCCATGCTGGTATCGACCTGATCCCGTGACAGCTTGGGCGGGGTATAGGCGCTATTGCGCGGGTCAGCGCCCGGCGTGCCCCCGGCAAAGAGGGTCTCTGACTGACCGATCTTCAGGGGCTGGTTGTTCAGCTCGCGCTCACGGCGGGCCAGATCGGCGGCCCGTTGCTGCTCGGCGCGCAAGTCATTGCCATAGACCACATTGCGGTGCGGCAACTCGTTACCCACCTCGCTGGCCTCACCCTCAATCACCGCGCCCGGCAGCTCGCCAGCGGGCTTGGTGGAAGATGCCTCTAGCGGAAGCAGATCCCCCTCCTGCCCACTCTGCCAGTGGGTGCGCTTATTTCCTCGATACTGCGGACCGGTGCCGGCCTGACGATCATCATGATCACCCGGTGCCGCAACCGCCTTTCCCTTGGGCTTGGCATTGGCATCACCGGCAAAGATAACATCCTTGAGCGGCAGCGCTAGGCGCTGGTTCTCCATGGCCACTTGCTGGGCGCTCTTATTGCCAGCGAAAGGGTCAACCCCGAGCTCACCGGCCTGAGCTCGCTCATAGAGGCTCTTGCCCTGATCACCCGCCTGCATCTGGGAGGCAACCAGCTCCTGCACTGACTGGCCAAACTCACCAGCCAGGGCGCGCTGCACCTCGCTGTCGGCAGCCATGCCTTTAAACCGCTCCGCGGTATCGTCGCGGCGCAGGTAGGCAGGCACATCACGCAGCTCGTCAAACTGGCTGGCGCTGGGGCCGAGCGGGTTCAGATCTCCCTCAGCCTGTGTGGCGGAGGGCGCCTGCTCGCCACCCTCCTGTGGACCGAATGCAGAGACCGGACCCCCTGCGGGGCCTGCTGCTTCCTCCGTTACCGTCGCGGAAGGTTCTGAAACCGGATCGGTCCCTACGTCCTCCTCTGGGCCGGCATGCTTACTACCTCGCGCCCCACCGACAGCACCTACCGCACCACCTGTCCCCATCCCTATCAAGCCGCCCTCGATCGCGCTCGACATGACCCCCTTCATCGGGTCGATATCGGCGGCGGCCACCTCGTTGAGGGATTCGTTGACGGCGTATTGCTGCACCCCCTCCTCCAGGGTTTCGCTGATACCCTCACCTGCAGCCCCCTTGGCAGCACCTTTCAGCACTCCACCGGTGGCCGCCTTGCCAGCCAGCATCTTGAACAGCATGGCGTCGCCCATCATGGAGCCCATGGCGGCAGCTCCCCACACCTTGGCGTCGCTCATAGTGGCTCGGCTGGCCAAGTTGGCCGTTTCCTCACGGGCCAGCCCCAGCTTTTCCTCATCAGAGAGATGGGCGGTCTGCTGATCCTGGTCGATGCGAGTAAACGACTGGCGGAAGGTATCGCTGCCCGCCAGCTCGTCAAAGCTCATGCCCAGCACTGTGTCACGAGTGTTCACCCCCGCACTGCCGACTGACCCGGTCGCACCAGTGGTGATGGCGGCGCCGGTGGCAATTTTAGACACGGCCTTGGCGGCAACCGCTTCGGCTATCTCCTGGGTCGCGCCACGCTTGAGCATGGTCGCGGTGACCGCACGGCCAATAGAGGCTTTGGCTGCCAACCCTGTGACGCCGCCAGCCGCCATGGTCGGCAGCAAGGAGCCAACCCCCTGCGCCATTTTCATGGCCCAGACATCGATATCCCCTGCGCCATCCCCCAGGGTCAACCGGCCTTCTGGCGTTTCATCGACCAGTCGGCGTCCCAGTGCCTCCTTGGCGTCAGCACTCATCCCATCATTCAGTGATTCCGCCCCAGACGCGGCCAGATCACCTGCACCTGCGACCACATCCAGAACCGGGCTCAGCTTGCTGGCCATATTGGCGCGAGCCTGCTCCAGGTAATCGCCTCCCTGCTTGCCAGCGTTCTCCTTGCCAAACTGGCTTGCCTGCCTGGCCAACTCACCAATCCCGCCAACCAGATCTAGTGCGCCAGCGCCCACGCCGCGTGCCACATCACCCAGGCCAACATTGAGATCGCGCTGTGGGGTTTGGGCGGCAGACGGGGCGGCAGCCGCTGACAGGCTGCTATCGAGATTGCTCCAGAACGGGTCTGTGCGGGTGTCGGATAGTTTCGGTTGTGGCAAGGCGTCGCGCAGTCCAGGCTTGTCCATGGTGTCCTCGGCTTTTTGTGCAAAAGAAAAGCCCCGACCGGCGAACCGATCAGGGCTTGATATGGGGAGTGCTGGCCAATAAGCAGACTGGCCGACTATGGAGAGATGCTAACGCTGGGGGGTTGGAAAGGCAACTAGCGGCGCGCTTGCGCCAGACTGATGGCCTGATAGGCGCCTGCCTCCGCATCACGCAGCCTGCTGGCTGTCACGGTAGCTTGCTCCTCTTTCTTCTGCTTGGCCGCCTGTTGGCGCCACAGCTCGAACGCCGTGTTCATCCGCGCAGGGTTGTCCATCAGGCTGCTCAGCTTGCCGTGCTGGTTTGCCTCCTTGATAAACTGCAGGCGCTCAGGATCGCCACCGGTCCACGCCTTGAGTGGCGCCTCCTGCTTTGGCTCATCCGTTTTTGTGGTCAGGCCGTAGGTTTCAGCCAACGCAGCTTTGCTCTGCTCAAGTTGGGCATCCAGCGCATCGAGCTGCAGGTCTTTATCCTCCGCATTGCTGGAGGAGATCCTGGCGCGGTTCTGGCCGTGCTGCTTCTCAAGGTCAGCAACCGCCTTCTTGTAGCCAGCCTGATCCGGGCCTGCCGTCAGGCCGAGCGAGGCGCGCAGTTGGTCAGCGTTGCCGATCATGTGTTTGGCCAGCGCCGCCCGCTGATAGGCTGGTTTCAGGAAGTCATTGATGGGGATCACCTTGGGGGTGTCATCCGGCGCAGAGGTCCGGTTATTGGTGACCGGGCGGACGGCCTTGCTGCCGTCGTCGTAGGTCACCTCCACCCCCAGCACCACGCCGCGCCCATCAGGGGTGATCATGATGTTGCTCAGCTGCTTGCCGGTGATGGTCTTGCCGCTATCCGGGTCGATATCGCCAACCCCCTTATTTACCTCATCCTGATAGAGTGTGCCGGCAGCCTTGATAAACTGCGGGTTGTTCACGGCTGCATGCCCTTCCGGTGTGGTCGGGTCGAGCTTTCCTTCCTGAGCCAGGCGCACCAGATTGCCAGCATGGGTGACAAAGGTCTTGCCCGCCTCGGCATAATCCGGCTGCAGATAGCGCTCCGGATTAAATGAACCCGCACGCGGATCTCGCACAACCCCCCAGAATTTCTCGCCCGGGTCTTTGCCCTCGACCACAGCCTGCCAGCCAGACTGGATGATGGGCCGATTCTCCTGTTGGTACGCCTGCTTATCCCGCTCCTTCACCTGCCAGTCATACTCCTGCTTGCGGCGCCCCTCTTCTGCTTGGGCAAGGCCAAGGTTGGCATTTCTGTAAGCCTGCATCCCCTCAGACTCTTTCTGCCTGAGGCCTAACTCCTGTTTCCACTGTTCTTCAGCGGTCTTCGTGCGCTCTTTGTCATGCTCGAAGCTGGCCTGCCGAAGAGAGAAGTCGCGATCTGAGTTCTCCTTGTTCTGCTTCACCATTGCATCGCGCAACCCCAGTTCGCGCTCTTGCCGAGCATCCTCTTTCTGCCCCCGCTGATAGTTATCCATGGTGTTGAACCCGGCCAGAAAGCCTTCTGCCAATCCTGATACGCCCATCACTCACCCCCTGTTAAAACAAACTGTCAGCCAGAAAACCAACGCCACCACCAACCAGCGCCCCGACAGGGCCGCCCACCATCATGCCGATCCCGGCCCCCGTGCCGACCGCGCTCATAGTCTGCCCCTTGCGGGCAGTCTTGAGGTTTTCGTTGGCCGCCTCCAATTCCTGCTCCCGATTGGCCGCATCACGCAGCCCCATCATCCCCTGCTGGCGCGTCTGGGCGCCAATATCAAGCAGTCCGTATCCCATCACATCCCCCCACCGGTTTTAATTGCCTCACGCAGCCCGGCATCAGCGCCGGTCAAGATCCCCATCTGGCGCGCCTGCTCCTGCTCGCGCAGACCGTTTTCCGTGCCTGCGGTCATCAAGGCCGCACGCAGCCCCTGGCTGTTGTCGCTGGCGTTGCTGCTTACCCCCATGCGGGCATTGCGATTTGCCGTGGCCTGCTGGGCCGAGCGCAGGGCGTTGGCGTTGTTCTCATCCACCCGGCCGAGCTGCTCCTGCAGCAGCTGGCCGTTGGTGGCCAGCTCCATCAGCTCCTTCTGCTTGGGGTAGAAGCGCGTCTTCCAGTCCTGGTACTGCTCTCGGGTGATTTTGGCGTAAGTGTCTGCGGCGTAACCCATCGCTTATCTCCCTCCAAAATAGGTGTTTGCTTTTGGGTTGTACGTCCTGTTGTCAGCCAGCGTTTTCGTGCCATCAAGATACGAAGGTGCGTTGCTGTTATCTGGCTTTTCAACATCCTTCAAACCGTACTTTCTAAACGCAGCGCCGCCGACAGCGCCAACCAGACCAGCGGTTGCCTGTTGGCTCTGGAATGAGCTCTGGGCGTCACTGGTGGCCTTGCGCAGGCTGGTAGTGGCCACATCGCCCATGGCAGCCAGCGATTCAGCCTTCTGGCCAGCGCCAATGCTCACCACATCCTTGAGGCCAGCTACATACTTATCTTGCTGGCTGGACTGAGCGCGGTTAGTGGTGTCGGTCTGGCTCAATGCCTGATCTGTCTCCAGATTGGACATGGCAGACTGATACTTGCCGCTGGTCGGATCCACGCCGCCAGCCGCCATGGTGTCAGCCAGACCGGCACGCGCCTCACCAAACGTCTTGGCAGTCCCCAGCGCGGCCGTGCCAGCCAGCTTGTCGTGCTCGCGTTCGCTGTTGAGGTCATCCACCTTGTCAATGAAGATGTCCTCATACTGCTGCAGGTCGTTCTTGTAGAGATCCCACTGCTCCATGGCCACATCGGCAGCCGCCTTCTGGGCTTCCGTCTCCTGAATTTCGTTAGAGCCACCCTTGCCCATCGCTCACCTCACAAGTTGATCTGAAACACAAAGAGCCCGTCAGCATCGTCTGGCTGACGCACCCACCCCATTCTTGGCGCCACTCTGAGCCACCCCTTGCGCGCAGAGTGAAAGCGCAACCAGCGGGCACCTATCATGCGGGCCAGCCGCTTCACCTCCGGCAGGTGGCGCTCTGGCGCACCACCATCACCCCAGCCGACCCATACCAGCACGCCGGTAGTGCCCTGCTCGCTGACCGGCTTCAACACGAAGCCGTCATCGCCACGCACAAACAAAAACGCCACCCGGTTACGGATGGCGTCTTGCAGTTCGGCGGATAGCCTGGGATTACCAGTGTCGCTGGCTATTCGCGATAGGTATCGATTCTGCATTTTCATCAAGCTAGGCATACAACTGACAGGCATGAACTAGATGCATACGGATACCCTTTATTATCACGATCATAGCTAATTGTGTGATTCTGGTTGGCCGGCAACAGGCACTCAAAATTGTGATTCATCGTAGAACCTTGCCCCATGGCGTAATCATGTGCGGTTAGTGATCCAATCGCCACTCCATTGACATATACAGTGGCTGTTGTAGTTGATGAGCCACTAGACACTGTAAGCATGAAAGTGCATTTTCTAGTGAACGGCATAGCTGGCAACCAGACTGGTGAGGCAAGATTAAGGGCGTATGTTCTTACGATATCTCCAACGATCCTCTCTGCGTAGATGGTACCTTTGACGATACAGTCCTGCTCTATAGTGCAGTTACCAAGTGACATGTTTCGTACATAACCACCTTCTGCATGGAGTCGATTGGTATAGATGCTTCCGTCAGCATATATAATCGTGTACCAACCCCATCCCCAACCTCCATAAGGCCCGCCCTTGCCAAAACCAGCCGCACCGCCAGCCATGAAGGCGTTGCCCATATCGAACTGGCCACCGGTGATCAGCGGGGCACTGATGCTCACCCCCGCCTTGATATAGTCGGCGGTGATCTTCTCGGAGTGGATGATCTGGATAGTCGCCTTGCGAATGATGGCTTCGGCGATCACCGTCTGGCCGTTATCGATGGCAAACAGCGGAGCGGTGGCGTTTGGGCTGTTTGGGTTGAACACAAAGAACTGGCTGGCAGACACCATCACCTGGCTGGTGCCGTCCGACTTGGCAATCAGGCCGATCCCGGCTGTGATTTGTCCGGCACTGGCCTTGGCGGTCCACATTGCCTGTGCACCGTTTTGCAGGTCGGCAATCGCCTGACTCTGGAGCTGCACGGCTGCTGCATTGGCGGCGATCCGTGGGTCGTCGGTGGCTATCCAGGCAGTCCCGCTGTAACGGTATGGCCGGTTATTGCTGGCGGTATCAAACCACAAATCACCGGTCCCCATCTCAGACCCAGGAGCCGTTGCTTGGAAGAACGTTTTATTCTTGCTGCCCGCAACGGCAGACACAGAATTTATCTGGCTGCCGAGGGCTTGTGTTGCATCAGCGCTGACCCTGGCCACCTCGGCAATACTGGCGGAGAGGGAGTGATCCACCCCCTCGATTTGCGCCTCAAGCACAGATGTTTTCTGCGCCAAGGCCTCATCAGCCGTGGATCGGGCCATTTGCTCATTGGTGATCTGAGCCCTGATATCTGCATTCTCTGCATCAAACTCAGCCGTCAGTTGCTCGACTGTCCTGGCCTGCGCCTCCTGCTGGTTCGCAAGCGTGCTCTGCTGCTGGAGAATGACACCGCGAGCTTTCCGGTTCTCTCGGTCACGCTCATCCCTGGCCAGGGCACCTTCAACCTGGCTGACGGCACCGATACCGATCTCCGACTCCATCTTGTCCTGCCGTTGGCTGAGCGACTCCTCATTGCTCACCACGGCCTGCTGGAGTTCTGTGATGCTGGCTGAGTTCTCTCCAACCGTCACATCAAGGGTACTGATCCGCTCACCAAGCGCTCGGTCGGCATCTGAGAGGGCCTTGCTCGACTCGGAGAGGGAGGCAGACAGCGCCGTATCGGCGGCCTTGAACGCAGCATCTACAGTGCGGATTTGCTGGGCAAGCGCCTCGTCTTGGTTAGCCCTGGCCGACTCCTCTGCAGCAACCCTCGCATTCGTATCCGCGAGGTCGCTACTGAACTGCGCCTCCACTTCGACAACTCGCCTCGAAATGGCCTCATCGGCGGTGACCCTGGACAACGCCTCCTGAGTGATGTTTGCCCCAAGTTCTGCCGTCGAGTTCGTTAACTCGGCGGCCAACTGGTCTTGACGCAAGGACAGGGCCTCGTCCACGGCGGCGCTCGACTGTGCCAGCGACCGGATATCGGCATTGGCCTGAGCATCAGCCGCCTTGAACTCCGTTGCGACGTTATCGATCCGCTTCGCCAGTGCCGAATCAGCATCAGAGGCCACCTTCTCAACCGACGAAATCCTGGCCTGAGTGGCGGCATCCTTCGCTTCAAACTTCACTTCCATGTCTGCTGTGCGCTGAGCCTGGGCCTGCTGCTCCGTCAGGATTACCCTCTGCTCTGTACGGATGGCCCCGAACGCCTTCCGCGTCTCCCGATCCCGCTCATCCACGGCCAGGGCACCATCGATCGCAGCAGATGCATTGTCGTCATCATTCCCACGCTGCAGCTCGAGTTCTGCCGTGATGGCGTCGAATCGGCCAGCAGTAATACCACCGTCATCCGCGAAGATTTCCTCGAGCGCCTGGATCTTGGCCTCTGATGTCCCCGCCCTCACTTCGAGCCCGCTGACCCGCTGCGCGGTCACCTGATCGCTTTCCGCCGAAACTCGCGCCAGCTCAGTGATACTGGCCCGAAGAGTCTCGTCGCCCTGGGTGATCTGGGCCGCCAGCCCATCAAGACGCTGCGCCTGGGAACTCAGCTCGTCGGTATGCACCGTCAGTTTGCTTTCTGCGTTGGCAAGTCGCACGCCTTGGGCATCCACTTCCTGCTTGGTCGCCTTCTGGGCCAGCACCCCTTTTGTCGCATCAAGCTCTTGACCGATCTGGGTGACCCGCTGCTGTTCGCCTGTGAACTCCCCCCGGGTGACGGTTTGGTTCAGGCTGGCGTCCAAGCCGTTGATACGCTGCTCTGCCTCAGTAATCCGCGACCCCTGACTGTCAACGGTGACATTGTCTGCCTTGCTGGTGATCTGGCCAGTGACGGCATCAAGCTCCTGCTGAACTTCAGTAATGGAAGTGTGAAGCTCCTCTCGCACCGCATTGACCGCATCCATCGTGATGCTGCCGTTTTCTGGATCCACGACAAACACAGCATCGCGGAACGAGTCGAAATCACCCTTGTACTTATCGAGCTTCGCATTCAAGCGATCCTGCACTAGGCCGATCTCAATGCTCGACATCCCCAGTTGCTGCTGGGCATCATCCAGCAGCTCTTGAGCTACCTTCTGGCGCTCATCCAGCCCGGCCAACTCCTGCTCAATACTGGGGATCTTGTCCTCGATGGCAGCGACCTTGGGACGAATGACCTCGATTTCATCGACCTTTGGCTTCAGGATCGTAATATCCAACTGCAGTTGGGGGACTTGCTCTATTGGCCGCAGCAGCGCCTGGGCCAGGTGGCTCTCCTCTATCTTCCCCTGCAGTTCGTCGAGAATGTCCTGCACATCCCGGCTGGTTTCAGCCTCGACTCCCTGCATACCCTGGAAGGGGCCCTTGTCATCCTTGCCGTTGACAAAGCGCACCCAGTAGTAAAAATTGGCGCCCTTGCCAATGGCGTCAGAGAAGAGATTGGCCGAAGAGGTCCCCACCAGGGTGGCCTCGGCTTGGTTGTCACTCTCAGCTCGCCATATCTCGGCGTGAGCATGCCCCCGGTACTGCGGCGGATCCCACTCAACAAGGACCGTGTGAAATGCGCCATTGGCGATCACATTGACCGGAGCGTGGGGAAACTCCATCTGGCCCGGAGGGAAAAGATCTGGGTTCTTTCCGGGAACATAAATTCCGCCAGCACCAGAGCGCAGCGTTGACAGCCCCAATGCCGCCAGCTCCCGGAACGTGACTGCCTTATCAAGGCGATCGCCACGCTGCCCAGTGAGCAGCTCTACGTTCTCGGCTGTTGCGGCCTGGTCACGGCCGGCGCGATATGCGGGTTTCTTGGCCATCAGTTCACCATCTCCGCCATGCTGCTCGCGAGAGTGATGCGGCTCACCACCGAGGTACCGAAGACCTCTATCTGCCAGAACCGGCCACGCACAGGGGGCAACCTGAACGCCCCGGGCACCAGGTTGCCAGGGGACAGCTCCATCACCTGCTCCCCGTCAACGAACAACTTGATCCCGACCAAGCCAACATCCTGAGCCAACACCCGGCAGCAGCTGAAAGACGAACCCTCTGGCTCCATAAATGGCTTGGACCGCCAGACGAACTGACCATTGCTGGAGCTCCCGCCGCGCCAAATCTGCAAGCTGCGCCCCTTGGCAATGTAGAGTGAATCGCTCTCCATATCGGATACAGCCGCATCCCACCGGTTCGTCAGCTCACGCAAGTCACCACTTTTCGGGTCAAAGATGAATGCGTGGGTGTCGGTCATGGCCACATATTTTCCCTCGTGGTGCCATGCCCGCATGGTGTCAGGTTGCATTGCCCGCCACTGGCTTCGGGTGATGATCCCCTCGGTCACCACCTGCCCGCCGCTGGCGCCAATGCCGACCAGCCCATCTGGTGAGGCATAGAGCACCACCCCATCCATGGTGACCATGGAGCGCCCGCTGATGCAGGCTTGCGGCAGTTGGCTCAGCTTCTGGGTGGTCACGGATGCCGGGCTTACACCCTGCGCCAGATAGGGGTAGCCTTTGGTCCCGATCACCAATGTGGTGTCGATGGCGGCAATCGCAACGATGTCGTGCTCTGTGGTCAGCCGGTATTTCTCCGGCCAGGCGTAGGGCAGGTAGGGTTCGCACAGGTAGAGGGAGTTTCCAGCAAAGCCAGCGCACATGCCGTTTGCCATTTGGCAAATACCCCGCATGCCATCGGGCGGCATGGTGTAGTCGTAGGTCTCCAGCACGGCGCCCAGCTCCCCATCTGCCCGGGTATCGACAAACGATGCCTGAGCAATGGGCAGCTCAACGACCAACAGGTAATCAGCAAGGCCACCACCGGACACCGACCGGTAAATCCGCCGCTTGGTGATGTTGCTGTTCTGGGCGTTCGGCGGGCTGAGCATCAAAGCAACAGATGATCCCGGGATCCCGATATTCACCTTTCCGCTGACAGGGCCCGGGGACCCCTCCTCACCCATCGCAGTAACGAAGGTATCCACGTAGAAGCGGGTTTCGTCATCTGTCAGGTCATCATCCACACCACCAACAGGTGGGGTGATGGTGCCAACCCCGACCGGAACACCTGGGGCTGGAATACCTAGTCGATACCATGCCGTCGGCCTGTTGCTGCCGCCTGTGGCTATCTGGGCATGGGTCACCTTGGGATACTCACCATCCGTGTAGTAAACCCGGCCATACTGGTCTTGGGCAATCGGGGAGCGAATGGCCTCCACCACCTTGTTCCAGGCAAACCAGTGCTGGCCATAGCGAAAAAGGGTGATAGGTACGGTGGGCAATTCCATACCTGTGCTGGAGTCATCCTCAAGAGGCGAGATGACGCCATGGTCAAAATGGCAGTCGCGAGCAATCACCGCGACCTCATCAGACAAAAGATGGGGCTCCACGCGCGGCATAGTCCCTCGCATGGTGACGATATCGAGTACAGGCATGGGGATCTCAGAGAGGCAGAAACGAAAAAGCCCCGCTCGGGAGAGCAGGGCCATGATGGGTAAATCCTAACGCTGACAGCGCCAGGAGGCAAGGCTCACTTGGCTGGCTGCAGCACCTCGGCGCAGGGGCGCGGCCGTGGCGGTATTCCACGCCCAGCCCATCACGGCGACCACGCTCGCCGTGATGGGCTCGAGACGGACGATCACTCTTCCGCCCCACGGGCCACCGGGTAGCGCAGCTTGATCTCCGCCACCTTGTCGCGCCATGCCTGCTCGGCCGCTGCTGTCTTGTCGTATTGCCACTCCAAGAAAAGGGGGTCGGGCTCCGCCACGTAGGCGCGCTGGCGGCGCGCCAGTTGCCCCTCTGTCAGCTCATAGTTGTGCTGGTCGAGCACGGAGGCTATGACCTCCTCACTCATGCCCAGCTCCGCCATAAAGGCCGGATCGTAGTTGTCGTGTGTTTCGCCGTCATATAAGTAGCTCATCTATTTGCCCCGCTCGAAATGTTAAACAGGCTGCAGCGCAGCCGCCAGGTGTTTGCATGCGCGGCGTGCGCACACCACGATTGGATGCATGGTCGGCAGTCGCCTGCCGTTAGCCTGCCTGCCGCTATCGCCCGTTTGAAGCGGCGCAGCTTGTAGCGGATACGCTTGATGCTGTTTTTGCGCAACAGGCGGTGGGTGGGGTAGATGCGGTAGCCCAGGAAGTCGAGCGCTCGCCCCTCCGGGCCGACAGGGAATACCTGGGTCTTGCTGTTGGTTGTCAGGCGCAGGCTGTTCCACAGATACGCCTCGATCCGCGCGCGCCATGTGTGCAGCTGCGCCTTGTCGTGATGCAACACCACAAAATCATCCATGTAGCGGATGTAGTACCGGATGCCGAGATCGTGCTTTGCGTAGCGATCCAACTCGTTGAGATAGAGATTGGCAAACAGCTGACTTGTCAGGTTGCCGAGCGGGATCCCGACACCCGGCCGCCCTGGGCTCGAGTCGATAATGGCATCGAGCAGCCTGAGCGTGCGATCGCAGTGGATGTGGCGGCGCAAGATCGCCTTGAGGCGGGCGTGATCGACGCTGGCGAAATACTTGCTGATGTCCGCCTTCAGGCAGAATAGTGGGCCGTGAGCTTGCCTGATCGCCCGCATCCAGCACTGTGCCCTGTTTGCCCCGGCATGTACCCCCTTGCCTTTGCGGCAGGCGTAGCTATCGAATATAAAGCGCGTGGCAAGCGTTGGCTCCAGTACATTCATGATCGCCCGGTGGACAACTCGATCCACGAAGCGGGGTGCCGAGATCAGGCGCTGTTTCGGCTCAAAAACATAAAACTCCTCGTATCCGCCGGGCTGATAGCTGTCGTGCAGCAGATGATTGTGGGTGTCGTGCAGGTGCTCTTCCAGGCGCTGCATGTAGCGCAGGGCGGCGGGCGAGGTGCGTTTTCCGCACAGGCAGCGCAGGGCAGCCTGGTGCAGATTGTCAAACGATATGATTTGGTCGTACATGAGGGCCTTAAAGTCGGCGGCCCGGCGCACCGGTGCCGCCTGTTCAGTTTTTCGGCGATAGCCGAGGCATCGACATCCCTTTGATAATGCACTGGACAACGCCCCGTGAGGTGTTGCCTTCTGGCTGCTGCCAAAGGCGGGGCGAAACCCAATGTTCGTGTTCGTGTTCGCGCGGGAATTGTTCAGATTCACAGCGGCGAGGCCGGCATTGGCACCGTTGTTCCAATTGCCGCCGCGATACGGGAGTCGCTTGATGTCGGAGCCCATGATTAGGCGGCTCGCTCGTATTTGAGCCAGCCGCCGATCATTCTGCCGATCTCGAGATTGAGACCGCTCCAGTGTTGGTATTTGTTAATTGGCAGGTAGGCCAAGTCTTTCGCGAGCCTGACCTGATTTTGCAACACGGCTAACTCAACATCGAGATCCGTGAGTGTGGTCTTTTTGTGGTAACGCTTGGCCGCCGTGATGACCAACCGCAGCAGTGTCAACATGCTGGTCCTGATCTCGGCCGCCAACACATGCTTCTCTGACTTCGGAAACTGGCGCAGGGCGATGTGCCCGTACTGCATCATGTCGCGGATGCGCTGCTCAATAACGAGAGGCTGTTTATCCATATCAATCCTGATTTACCTAAGCGCCGCTATCGCGGCGCCGTCAAAACTCAAGGCCCAAAGCTCAAGCAAAGGCGGGGCGAAACCCAATGCCCGTGCCCGTGCCCGCGCGGGAATTGCTCAGATTCACAGCGGCGAGGCCGGCATCGGCACCGTTGAGCCAAACGCCGCCGCGATACGGGAGCCGCTCGCCGAAGTTACGCATATAAATGCGGCCCTGTGGCAATGCATTGGCTGGCTCCAGCAGCAGCCGCTTCATCGCCTGATTGGACACATAGCCCCCCGCCTTGGCCATGATCCGCCAGTCGCTGTTTGCGGAGTTGCCCGCGTTGGCATTATCGCCGATGGCGCCGAGCCGATTGGTGATGGCATTGGAGAGGATTGGGCTACCCCCCGTGGGGGATGAGGCATCGAGGTAGGCATCGGTAAAGGCCCAGTCGGCCTCTGCCTGGGCGTTAAAGGCAGACAGCTTGAAGCGGCCGTCTTGCAGCAGGAACCCGTCCTGCCACTCCCATATGTTGCCTACCAGATCGGCGATGCCGATGGGCGTGCGGTTATGTGTCGCCTCCGCGCCCATCGAGCCCGTTTGCGTCCGCCCCGTACCGGCGCCATCGCCAGGTGCCCGGTTGTCGGCCCGGTCGCCAACAATCCAGGTTTTGGCATGACTGCGCCCCCAGTTGGTGTTTCCGATTGGCTCGTAGCCGTTGGCCATGCACCAGAGTGCAATGGCCGCCCACTCGTGAGCGGTCATCAAGTGCCACCCCGCCCCCTTCGCTGCACAAGCGGCGCGGGCTGCGGTATGATCTAGTGATGCTCGCGGGTCTTGCCGCGGCGCGCTGACAGAGCCGGAGCCGGACGCAAGATAGGCGCCGATGAATATCTCGCTCTTGATGCTGCCGCTGCCAAAATCGAACGCCGTCGCATCGCCAGTGCCCATATCGGCAGTCATGCCCAGGTCGGCGTAGCTGAAGCGCGGCAGCACGAACATAGCATTGGCGTTGCCAGCGCTGTCGCGAATGATGGTCTGGCTGCCGCCGGTTGCCCGCTCCAGAGAGTAACGCTCCGAGTCAAGGATTGCGGGGCCGCCCACGCGCATCAGCGAGCCGGTCCCGGCTTCGGCCGTGGCATTGGCGGCCGCAGCGGCGCGATCCGCTTCGGTCTTTGCCCGGTTGGCTTCGACCTTGGCGCGGGCCGTCTGCCCCTCGCCCTCGCTGGTCACACGCTTCCACGGGATCATGGTGTGCTTGGTTCCATCCGGTGCAGTTACCTCGATGGTTGCCGCATCACTGGTCAACAGTGCTTGGAAAGCATCACTCTGCTGCTGATATGCCCCCAGAGTGGCGTTCAGTCGGCGGGCAAACTCCGGGATGGAATCCGAAAAGGTCGTGATGATCTCGTAGGCTTTGCCCGTGGCAGTGGTGCCACGGTATGACTGCACCAGATACAGCTCCGTGTTGGACACCACGTAGTCCACCTCGTAGAAATCCACCGAGGTGCCACTGGTGATACAAAAAAGGTGGCCCTTGGCCACCCCGTTCTTGGTGTCTGCGAAGGTTGTCCCGGTACCGGTCACCTTCTTGTTACCATTGGTGACGGCCACCGTGCCGTCACGCTTCCACACTCCAGCCATGCTGCCCCCTTACTGCCCGGTCACGCGGGAGAAGCCTTCGGTCTTGCGCTGCTCCATATTGGTATCAACCTGGGTCTTTTCACCCAGCTGCTGCAGGTAGGCGTTGTAGTGGCCGACAGCCCGATTGGAGTTGGCGCTGTACTCAGAGTCCTTCGAGAAGGCCCGGTACATGATGAAATCTATCAACGGATTGATGTAGATATCATCCAGATCGGCCAGCGCCGGCGTGCCCACGTTTTCCACGTCCGTCAGCACCTTGGATTGCGGCGCTACGGAGTAGATCACATCCACCTTCACTGCGGCGGCGGGGCCCGGGTAGAGATAGAAGTTCTTGGGGTCCCGATCGTCATAGGTGTAGGCGGCCACACTGGTGCCATCCTTACCTGCATGCCAGTCAGGGTAACTGTCATCGAGGGCGCGCCGCGGCACGAAGCGAATCACTTTGCCGTCGGCGTTGCGCAGCACCTCGATCAGCCGCAAAGCATCTGCTGGCAGAGTCTGCTTGGTACCAGAGACGCAGTTGAACTGAACGTTCTTGGTGTGGGCGTCAGGACGCATCAACACGATCGCCTTAGCGGCATCGTTGTAGTAGTCCAACAGCTCCTGCTTGGGCCAGCGAACCCAGGTGCGATCGTTGAGCAGGGTATTTACCCGCTTCAAGATCGAGTCAACGGTAACGGTTGCCATGTGTGGAGTCCTTTAGAAAAAAGTGTGTTTGCGGGGCGGGTTGTGGAATTCGACCTGGGTCGGGGCGCTGTGCTCTTTGCGGAACCGGCCAGCTCGGCGCCAACCTTCGACAAACTCAGTCCGGTGGTATCCTGCCCGCTTAGGGTCAGACCAAGGGCGGTCTGGCTGGGCATAGAGCAAGGCTGCGACGCCATGGGCAATGGCATCGGCATGATCGTGGTAGAGCTGGGCTGGGAGGTCGGTGGCACCTTTGACCGGGGCAGCCACATACCAGATCCGCGCATCGCTGAGATCAGTCAGGATGCTCAGCTCATTGGCCGACATGGCGAAGTAGTCACGCCCACTGACAAATGGCGCGCCCCCTTCACCGGTCAGGTGCAGCACATTGCACGATGTCATCCCGCTGATGTTGCAGACCTCCACCAGGCTGCCGGCTGACGCGCTTGGCAATAGTCGGTCAAGGGTCAGCAAGGCCGACTCCCGGCAGAACGTGATGGCCGCCTCGGTGACGGCCTCACCCAGCATGACTTCGAGCGGGCCGGTGATGTGCAGCCTGATGGTGGGCAGGAACTGCTCACGCGACACCATCTGCATGCTATTCCCCCTGCTCTGCCAGCTTGGCCTTCAGGGCATCACGCACGCGCACCCGGTATTCGGGCACCTTCTCTTGCGGGCCCTGCGGCTCGATATCCAGATCTTCCCCTTCCACCAGGGTGGCCAGTTGGGCAGAGGTCATCTTGGCCAGATCGCGATCACCGACCACCATGCTCTGCTCTTCCGCCAGGCGGGCCTGCTCTGCAGCAAGGCGCTCCAGCTCCTCGGCTGCCGCCTGGGAAATAGACTCCTGCCGCTCCAGCTCACCTGCCAGTGCCTCATGGCGGATCCAGACAGAGGGGAACTCCAGCAGCTGCATGGCGATGTGGCTCTCCACATCAACAGCGGTGTGGCGCGGGAACACCAGGCGGGAGCCGGTGACGGTGTCTTTCTTGCTCGGCTTGTCGCCGATATAAACCACGGCAATCTTGTCGCTCATGGCGATGACTCCTATTCAGAAACGAAAAAGCCCGGCACAGGGCCGGGCGGACAGTGATCGGCAGCCTTACAGGTTGCCGACTACCTCGTAATGCAGCTTGAGCTTGACTGTGCCCGTCGCAGCGCCGCCGCCAACCGTGAGGGTGATCTCCTGGTCAGGCTCGGTCATCAGGTCATCAACCGGGTAATACTTTGCCACCGCCCCCACCGTGCTCTCGGCGTTGATGATGGTGGTCGTGCCGATCTTGGCCGTGATGGTGGTACTCGCGCCCAGCCCAGTGCTGAACATCGTCACACCCACCACTTTCAGGTTGGGCTCCACCTTGTCGCCGTATGCGACAACATCGCCAGCGGGTACGGCAGCCAGCTTGGCCACCAGGGTCGGGGAGATAGAGAGGTTGCCGAACGCGCCGACAAACCAGCGGTACGCTTTGGCAATCAGAGTAGTCTTGGCCATGATATGGCTCCTTGTCTGGTCAGATAGTGTTGGAATGGGGCCGTGAAGCCCCATGGGTCAGCGGCTTAGCGGCCGATGGCACTCACCGCGGTATCCAGCACCATGCAACCATGGTCCTGAATGTTGCCGTTGCGCTGCTTGAAGCGGATCTTTTGCAGGCCGGAGACCCAACGGATCGAGATCTCGTTCGAGTTGCCATGGTCGGCCGGCTCTTGGTGCATGCCAAAGGAGCCCCCCTGCTCACCGGAACCGAAGGCGTTGGCCAGCGCCTGGCCACCCAGCAGCACGGCGCGGTCGATCAAGGTACCGGCAACCTTGTCCACTTCCGCCCCGGTCGTGGAGTTGGCGGCACACACTTTGACGGTGCTGCCCTGGTTGAAGCGAATCGGCATGCCCTTGTATTGCTTGACCAGGATGCCGCGCCACATTGCACCTTCCCCGCGGAAGATGGGGTGATTCCAGCCCTTGCTACGCTCCATCGCGGAAGCCAACATTGCCTGCCAGTCCTTGCCGGAGCTGGAGGTGTAGAAGTCGTGCCACTGGCGCGGGGTCACGTAGAGCACATAGAGCGGCTCACCACCGGACGGGTCCGCCACCATGCGGATCGGCTGGATGGGGTTGGCCATCTCGGCCAGGAACAACGACATGTTGTCCACGCAGCCGAGGTTGAAGCGATCTGCAGCGTCGATGGCTTCGAAGGAGGTCGCATCCCCGCCGAAGAAGTGGCGCTCGTAGGTTGGTGCCGTCAGCGGGTTGATCATGATCTCAGCAAACTCGGGATCATCCGCCAGCGGCAAGATGATATCGGTGGCCGAGTAATCACCGCGAGCACCGGCCAACTGAGCAAAGCCTCGCTGATCTACCAGACGACCGTAGTAGCCGTCTGCCAGCAGGGCACGAGCGGTCTTGATCAGGTCGTGTTTGGTGCGCTTCTGGCTCATCTTGCCGCCCGCATCCACGCCGTGGCGAGTCTGGCTGATCTTGAGAGAGAAGTCCGCGAAGGACATGCTCTCGAGGCGCCCTGCCAGCTTCTTGTCGCCCATAGTCGGACGGCCAGACAGTTGGTGGAACAGCTGCATATCCACTTCATCGCCAGCCCCCTTGGCGAGATCGGTAATGCGGACAACGGGGGCGCCATGGTGGGTCTGCTTACCGTCATTAATTTTCACGCCCTTCGGCGCCTCTTCGGTCAGCATGTTCACCAGCGATTGGGAACGGTTGGCCGCCGTGAACAGTGCGGCCTGCAAAATCTTGTTGGCTTGCGCCGAGGTGACTTGGGTCATGGTCCTCTCCTACATGAAAACAAAAACCCCGACACAGTGGTCGGGGTTGGCTTATTGAAATGGGTGGTGGGTTAGTACCCGGCCTGCTCCAGCAGCGCCTCCATTTGGGCGTCCGTCATGGCGCCCATCTCGCCGATAAGCTCGGTCTGAGACATGGCGCCAAAGCGCTCCACTCCAGTGGGGGCGGCATGATGGGTCTGGCCGAGTGCCGAAGGGCTGGACGGGATGAAATCGGCAGGCTTATCCGCCTCCTTGCCGGGTACCTTGGCGGGAGGGATGACCTCATCACCAAAGGCCAGCTTGGTGCGGCGCGCCGCCTCTGCGAATCGCTCATCCAGCGACTTGCCTTTCCACGCGGGATCAGCCTGGAGCTTCTCATCGACGATGATGGCGAAGTCGAAACGGTCCTGGTCCTTTTCCCGCCAGCTCACCAGATCAGGTACCGCCTGCAGTGCGGCCTGTACCGGGTTGAGGGTGGGTTGAACCTGCTGCGGGGCGACCTGGGGCTCCAGCTTTTGGAGCTTGCGGGCAATGGCGGCGATGGACTTGCCGAGATCCGGGTAGTCCTGCGCCAACTGCTCGAGCTCCTCCTGGCTGATGTCGTCGGGGTCCACGTCGGGGTTGATCCCGTGCTTCTCCATCAGCGCCTGCAGCTTGTCCCGCTCGGCTTGGGCCTGCTGCGATGCGGCCAACTGCTCACGCAGCACCTTGACCTCATTGCGCGACTGCTCCAGCACTTCATACGGGATGGTGTGTTGACCGCTCTTGGCCAGGATCACCTTCTCAGGCTCCGTGGCCCCTTCATCGCCCTGCTCGGTGTTGGCTTGTTCGTTACCGGCTGCCACCTCACCCGCCGACGGCGCGGGGTCTACGTCCGTTTGCTCGGTAGCAGTGCCATCATCCAGCTCGGCATCGGGCTCACGCTCGATCGCCTCCAGCATGGCTTCCAGTTCGTCCAGGCTCTCAGTCCCGGTCAGGTTGTCGATGTTCTTATCCATGGTTGTCCTCGTGGGTTTTCAGTGGGTGGTATCGCTGCCCAAGCGGGGGAAGGCTCTCGGTGAAAGCCCTCCCCGGCCGGAGCTGGGCACAAAAAAGCCCGCACAAGGCGGGCAAGGTCTGTCGTCTATCGCTAGGGATTCACTTCAACTCAAAATCTCTCGGAGGGTCGCGCCTCTCGTCTAGAGAGGTACTGTTTCTTTGCGCTCTCGACAGCGACCTGGTGCTGCTGTTCATTCTCGCCAACAGAGCAAACCACTATCTCGCCCTCTGCAACTGCAATCCTTGTTGAGATAATCGGTGGTGTTGCGCCACCGACTCGCGGCCCGCTCATTTCTTCAAGGTGGCACTTGAGCCGCCAGCCTTCCAGCTTCCACAGCTCTTGGCGGGCCTTGGCTTCGGCATCCTTGATGGCGTACTTGGCGCCAAGATCTGCATTGAAGTTGGCCGGGTCGGCGCAGGCGGTCATGCCGATGGCAAGGGTGAAGCCGTTGGCAGCAATGGCGGTGGCCAGCGTGGTTGTGGTGCCAGGCACAACCTGCACCTCATAGCGAACGCCACGCATCAGAGCATCGATCTGCTCAGGGGTGACGCGTGGGGCGGTCAGTTCGAGCGTCTGAATATCTCGCTCCATCTCGGCATCAAGGTGTTGCTGGTCGGTCATGACTCGTTCCAAATAAAAAACCCGGCACAATGGCCGGGTCTGGAAATGAAAAAGGCCCAATCTCGAGAGACTGGGCCATGTTGGAGAAATCGTAACGCTGGCAGGTCAGGAAAGCAACTATCAGAGCGCGATGGCGTCGATCTGCTGTTGGATGCTGTCCAGCAGCTGCGCCTGCAGGGCTGCCTGCTCGGTCTGCATCGCCTGCTGCTGGGCTGCCAACTGCTCCATCTCCTGCAGCGTCTTGCCGGTCTGGGCCTGCTTGAGGGCATCCTCGAACCGGATAGAGTCGGTCAGCTTGGCGATGCGCTGAGCCTCTGCCTGCCACTTGGCGGCCTTGCCCTCCAACTCTGCCAGCTTGGCCTGCATCTCGCGCATGGCAAGCTCCTGCTGCATCTGGGCCTGCTGGGCTTGCTGCTCGGCGGCTGCGCGCTCCTCCTCGTTCATCTCGTCCGGGTCTTTCGGGATGTTCAGGGCATTGCGGATCCGCTCCACAAACTCGGCCTTGCGCGGTACGTCCATCAGCTCGACCAGCAGGTCAAAGCAAGCACCTGCCGCCGCGGGCGGAAGTTGGGACATAGCCTGGGTCATCCGCTCGGCCAGTTGTTGCTTGTAGGCGGCAGTCTGCTGGATCGGCGCCAGTGCGATATGTGCCCGCAGCCGGGTCACATCATTGGTGAGTTTGCCATCCTCCTGCTCCACGTTGACCACTACGGCCTTGCGGCGGCGGGGGTCATCCCGGTTCACGGTCACCTTGTAGTTGCGCTTGCTGGCCATATCCTCAAGCAGATAGGCCAGTGCCAGTTGCCCAACCTGCTGGCAGCCCATCCGGTAGTTGTCGTTGATCTCAGAGAGGGTGGTCGCACCCTGCTCCACCAGGTTGCTGATGGCAACACCAGATTGGCCGGTCGAGCCCTGCCCCAGGAATGCTGCGTAGACGCCCATGGTGTCCTGGATGAGCTTCACCGAGTCCTGCATCACCTGGAACTGCTGGGCCGCCACGTTGAAATCCTGCTCCACCTTGAAGGCGTCACTCACGCTGGTCTTGTTGGCGCGGTCAGGATTGAGCTCAATATAGCCATCCGGGCGCTCTACCTGCTCCAGCACCTGATCCCGGCTCATGTTGGTGGCGTCCTTATCCATGATGACGCGCTTGGCCTGCAGCAAGAAGGTGAGCTTGATGCGGCGCAGGTTCACCTCATCCTGTGCTGGCATGGCGCGGGCAATCAGGCCATAAGGTTCACCAGAGCTGTCTTTGCGGTATCCCCAGAACGGCACCAGCGGATACATGTTGTGCGGGGCGGTGCAGGGGCGATCGACCAGATGATGGGGGCCGACGAACCACGACTCGCGGATCACGGCTACCGGACAGCGTTCCAGCCTGGCGCGACCGCTGGCAATGGCGGCGCGGTGCAGCTGGTTGCTCTTGTCAAACTCCAGCGCTCGGCCAGAGTCGAGCATCAATACCTGGCGCATGGTGTATGTGCGGTAGTAGACCACCTGCAGCAGGACGCGATCCCGCTCCCGGCTGCACCATTCCACTTCTTTTCCGCTGAACTGGCTCCATTCGTCGTATGCGCTGACAAGGTTGGGATCAAGCCCCTCGATAGAAGTGAGACTAACCATTCCCTCCCAGTCGTTGACGCCCCATTCCAGCGCCTTGGCTTTGCTCGGGAACATGGTCTTGGCTTCATCCAGATCAACCCAGCGGCGGCGCATCAGCCAGCGGCAATCGCTCAAGTCGGGCTCCCGGCTGTGCCAATCCCAATACACTTCGTCCCGGTGTACGTTGCTGAACTTGTAGCGCGGGCCGAACGGATCGCCACGACGGCTCACCTCAACCCAGCCCAAGCCGGTCTTAATCTGGCCGCCATATGCCTCGCCCCGGGCGCGATCCAGCCCGCCAAGGCGGCACATGTCTGAATATTCGGCGTTGACGGCTTCGGCCAGTTGCTCGAGCTCATCGTCGTGGTCGTCAGCGATAACCATCAGATCGGTGCGGCTCTTGGCCTCCATCCCCAGCACGCCGTCGATAGTCGGGGCAATGAGGTTGTGGATGGTGATGGGCTGCCCCCGCTCCTTGAGCACCTTGACCACCTCTGGCGGCAGCTGGTCGCCGTCGTAGTAGGCACAGGATCGGTTGGCAAGGCTTCGCCAGTCTGGCTGGCCATTGATATCGCTCATCAGCGCGAGCAGCTTCTGCGTATCGAGGCCGCCCTTCTCGGGGGCTTTGGGTTGTGAGTTGATCATCAGTTGGCCATCCAATGCTTGGGTTTACGGGTGGATTCGGGTTTGACGATGCGGGCAGGCATGCGAGCGCGCATCTCTTGGGCAATCATGTAGCTCATCAGCTGGTCGTCGTAGCAGCCGTCCTGGGCGTTCATGCTGCCGGATTTGTCGTAGACGTAGGTGGTTGCTTCGGAAATGGTACCTATCCAGCGGATCCCGGCCTGACCGGCACGCAGCAGGGCCTTGAGACCATCCACCACAATCGGCTTGGATTGGCGGGTAGTCAGCCAGCCGAGGCGCTGGGTCTCATCATCCCGATCCCGGTCGATATACTCCTGGGTGTAGATGCGGCGGGTAGGATAGAGCTCGCGCAGCTTGAGCAGTACGGCGTGGCCGTGGTTGTTACGCTCCGGGCCGATATAGGCGGGGCCATGCTCTGCGGTGCCGTAGAACTTGCCGACATGGGCCAACAGCTGGGCAAACATGCCGGGATCAAGATGGCCGAACCAGTGGGCCACCTGACGCCCGTCACTCTTGGCGATCACGTCAAAGCTGGAGCGGTCACCGTGCTCTAGACCTTCCGCCACGTCAGCACCGATGGCGTAATCCTCCTCAGGATCTGGCAGCTCCCACACCAGAAGCATATTTTCAAGGGAGCGCTGGCCCTGCTCGTCCAGCTTCTCAGGCTTGCGAAACTTCTCGCGCTTGCCGGTGACGGGATCCATGTCGTATACGATGAGCGGGGCCATGCAATCGCCCTCAGCATCCATGGTGGCGATGGGGTCGAATACCCTGCGGCCAGAGGTCAGGAACGCTTCCAGCGGCGTGCTGGGGTACTCCTGCTTCATCTCCTCGCGCTGCGTCCCCTCTTTCAGCACGTACCACTGACGCTGTTCGTCACTGATGGTGCAGTCCATTGCTTTCTCAACGGCTGCGAAATAGTCAGCCTGCGTCTTGCTCATCACCACGCCGGTAGCCGGAACGTCGGCGCGATACTTGGGATCCTGCCACCAGGCGAAGAAGTGGAACTTCCAATCCAGCTTGGTCAGCTCGCCTGTTGAGCGAGACAGCTCCAGTGACTTCATGCTCATGGCATGGAAGTCTCCGCCAACACCTTCCGCCGTACTCTCGATAAAAGCGATCGCCCCTGGGTGAATGGCGTTGAGGGTACCTGTTCGCACCTCTTTGGCCTTCTCCGGGTACTTGGCGCATATCTTGCCGTGCTCTGACACATGCAGGCGCTGGACGGTACCGGATCGGAAAGAGGTGGCGACCTGAATGCTGGAGCCATGTCGGAACAGGATATGGCCGCCATTCGCCCCGCCGCGCCGGGTCACCACCTTGAACTGGGCTTTGAGCCAGCCGGGCAGGTTATCGAACGGCACTTCAATCTTGGTGCGGTATATCTCGCCGGCCGCCGTCAGGTCCTGGGCGATGATCCCGCACTTGAGGTTGTTGTTGAACAGCGCCTCGTCCAGCAGATAGATATCGATGGCTGTGGAGAACCCGAGCTGGCGCGCCTTGAGGATGATGTTCAGGTACCACATGGTCCGGAACAGCAGCTCCTGCGCCGGGCGCAACCGGAAGCGCACCAGCTTGCCCTGCTCGTTCTCGATCATGTAGAGGTTGTTCATCCGCCACCACTTATCGCTGAGCTTCGAGCGGATGTAGGCCATCTGCTCCTGCTCACTCATGGCAGAGGTATCGGGTTCGGTCATGACATCAGCCCGCCAGTCCCCATCCCCTGCAGCTCTGTGACCATCTCACTGACAGGCGTAGACTCACTGCCACCATCCTTCTCCAGCCTGTCGGCTTCGGCGGTCAGTTTGCGGGTCGCCGCGTTGATGCGCTTGGTGTCAGCCTCAATCTTCGGCCCTGTAACTTCATCGATGCGCAGAGCGCTCAGGGTCCTCTCGATGGACTCGATACGCTGGATATTGCGGTCGAGAGCCTGCTCGGCCCGCAAGATCTTGTCATAGAGCGCGATCCGGTCAGTAACCTCCTTTGCCTCAACCAAGTCTTGCTGTAGGGACTTCATGGTTTTGGTGACTGAGATAACGCGCGCCCGGGTGAATACCAGCTCATCCGTCAGCCGCAACTCCTCGGCATGGTCGAACAACTCCTCAGCGTCGAGGAACTGGGCGTAACCGCCGTGGGTCAGCGCAGGCTGGTCACCTTGCTTCCACTTTGCGACAGGGCTCGGGTTGCCCGTGTTGCCGACTGACTCACGATTACCCATACCAAAGCGACCATCTGGCTGGCGTCCCGATTTTCTTTTCGGGTTTTGGCCTGAGTCATCAGGGGTTTGTGTGGATGAGGATGACCTTCCCCCTCTTCCCTCCCTCCTCTTGGCCTTGCCTTCATTCCCCTTGGGTTGCGCACTTTGCGCAGATTGCGCAGTTTTGCGCACTTCGGAATGCGCAGATTGCGCAGATTGCGCAGCTACGCGAGATTTGTCAGGTTGCGCAGGGGATTGCCCCCGAGATTTCAAATAGCGACGCGCCGAGTTGTAGTTCAGGCCGCGGCTGTCACACCAGTCTTTCGCACTGATGCCTGTCGCTTCATGCTCCTGCAGGAACTCTGCATTGAGCTGTGCCCAGTCGGTCTTTGCCATTTAGATGGATAGCTCGCCTTCGACGATGGCATCACCAGGTACAGGCTCATGGGTAGCCGGTACTACGACGGAGACGCCAGTATTCAGGGTGACCTGGGCCTGACTCCCGTCATACTCCCTCACCTGAGTAACAACCCCGGTCACGGTAATGCCATTAACCACCGCATCGCTCCAGTGCATCGAGATAGTCCAGTAGGTCGGCTGTGGATTCCCCAGAAAGACAAACCCCGCCATTAGCGGCGGGGTTCCATGTCAGCCTGGGTGTGGGTGGCGGGCAGTTCGCTGTTTGGCTTGGAGCTGTCTGGCAACTGGCCAGAAGCAGCACCGAAACGCTCAGCAAAACGCCCCTGTGGGTCCGCATGATTCTTGTCATGGCTTTCCTGCACCTCCCTTGCCCTCTCCTGCCTAAGCCAACGGCCCAGAAGGGCCGTTAGAATGTCGAGCAGTTGGAGCAAGCTGTTCATGTTATTGCTTCCTGGCTTTCTCAGCCGGCAGGTTCATAGCCAGCTTGTCCAGCACCTTGGTCAGGCCAACCAAGAAGGCCTGCACCTTCCCGATCACCTCATCGTCCCGGGTGGACGGGGTGACGGCCGCGATCTTAGCCAGCCCCTGCACCACCATGGACGCGCCGCCCACCACAGCCATCAGAATGACAATCCAGTTGATGACCACCTCAACGATGTGTTCCATCGCACTCTCCTCTGCTGTTACCGGTTACCCGGCGATATTGGCAAGGCTTGCGCCTATGCCTCGGACTTCGAGAACTCTGCCGCAGCCATCACAGGCAATTCCCCCACAGGCTTCGGCTCACCGGCGGGCCAGCGGTATGCGGTTACCCGTGAGCGAGGGAACGCCTTCACGTTCACCGCGTCAGCTTGGTTGCCGCCCAATACCAGCAGATTGCCAGCCTTGTCCTGCCCCACTACGAACCCAACGTGTCCGCCACCATCCCGGGAGAACACCACTACGCAGCCTGCCACCGGCTTTTCCAGCTTCTCCCCCCAGGAGGCATAGGAGCGCGCCCCCTCGAACCGGGTGGACTGAATACCGACCCGCTCAAGGCACGCGCCCACGAAGGCAGCGCACCACGGGGTTTCGTCGTCTTTGATGCCGCCGCGCTTGATGGCTTTCCACATCGCCACGATCTCGGGGTTGTGTTGGGGCCCCTTAATCTCCGTCAACCCGATATGCCTACGGGCTTCATCTACCCAGCGCATTTTCACCATCACCCCTTCCCTCCCATCCAGCCGGTTGCCCGGCGTTCGTACAGCTCCAGTGCTTTCGACCCCATCAAGCCAGCCAGGCCAGCCATGAAGCCGCACAACGGGAGTGGGGCTGCGATGTACCAGCTCAGCAGCATGGTCAACATCCCGGCGAACCCTGACACCACCACCTGGAGCAGCGCCTCAGCCCATCGGAATTTCCTTCCCTCGCGTTTCACCGTCTGTATGTAGGTCACAAGCCCTCCCCATACGCTCAGCCCGCCGAATGCCAGATAGGCGAGCACGCTGTAGTTCTGTGGATCCTTGTCAGGCGTCATCGCCCCTCCAGAAACGACAAAGCCCGCACGAGGCGGGCCAGAAATGAAAAAGGCCAGGGTCACGGAGACTCTGGCCATCTTTGAGCAATACTAACGCCGGGGAGGGGTAGATTCAATCACTGCGTCTATTCATGGGGTTGCGCCTGCTCGGCGGCGAACGCTCCGCGCCTAATCCGCCCGCATCTCCCTCACTTGTCGGCCCATGACTTTGGCCAGATCTGACGCCTGGTGGATCACCTCATCAACAGCACGCTCTACGGCCTGCCTCATCTCCTGCCCGAACCGGCGCGACACCAACTCTACGTGTGGCACGACCCGGCCGGTGCCGTGGCACTTCGGGCAGCCGTCACCCTTGCGCGGGCGGATCCCGGTGCCATTGCAGTGCGGGCAGCGCCCTGACTGCATCATCTCGGCGACACAGTGGTCATTGGCCAGGGACAGGATCTCGTTCCGCTCAGCCAGAAGGCGCTGGTACTCGTGATCATTGCCGGACCGGTGGGCGCGCTTGGCCTTCTCCATCACCACGGCGGCCCGGCGGCGCTCCTTGTCATAGTGAGGGTGGCAAAGTACCAGGTGATCCAGCTGCTCAGGCAGCGGGCGGCGCAGCAGGATTGCCATGGCCATACCACCGGCCTCGTCGCTGTCCAGCGTGGCGCTGAAGTGCGTCAGCAGCGACGCAAGGGCTTGTTCATCCCCCAGGTGGTCAGCCATCAGGAACTGGAGCCCCTGGGGGTTGTTCTTTGCAGCAACCTGCAGGGCGCCGATAAACTCGTCCCGGCCCAGAGCATTGAACTGCCTGCCGGCGGCGGGCTCATGGAGCGCCCCCTTCGGCGAGAATAGGCGCAGAGCCATTTCGATAGCATGGGTCATGGATTGGTCCTCTGGTCTGGGTCCTGATTGAAGGCGGCGAGCAGCCAGGCGCGCAACCGGCCGGATTTGATGTGTTCCGGGGTGACTTCCAGCACGGTCCACCCGAGCAAGGTGGCCTCGTTCATCTTGGCCCGGTCCTCTACGAACCCCCTCCCCCGGGTGTGCCGGCCACCGGAGTGGATCCCGCCGTGGACCTCAAGGGCGAGCTTCTGCTCCTCCCAGGCGTAGTCGAAGCGCCATTTGCGCTTGGGGTGAAACAACAGCTCGGTGGCTGGGTCAGGGAAGCCGACCAGCTGGGCCAGCACCTTGCTGTGCAGGGTGTCCACCTGCTGCGCCTTCTTGACCTTGTTCACCACGGCCTTGGCTTTCGGATTGTTGCCGAGCAGGCGGCTGGCATCGATAGCAGAGAGGTGGATCATGCCGCCCCCTTTACACTGACAAGCCCGCGCACCACCCAACTATGCAGCTGACGGGTCAGGGCGCTATAGGTGACCTCTTCACGCTCCCCGGGCTGCCAGTCGTAGGCAATACGGCCATCAATGGCGTCATGGCAAGCACAACACGCCTCAACCGCCACCAAATCATCCCCTTTGAGGGCCATCCCATGCGGGGCGCTTGGCAGGTGAGCCAGCACAGTGGTTTCAGTGCCACCAATGCAGACCCCGGCAAGCTGGATCTTGCAGAGCTGACCGCGAGCACCATCGCGCAGGTCGCTGGAGCGGATTGGGCTGGTCTCGAATCTCATCCGGCAAACCCCATCAGCTGGGCGCAGGCGTTCTCAGCCTCCTCCTCGGTGGCAAACTGCTTGCTCAGCACATAGCGCCAGCAGACCCCGAACACAGCCCGGTACAGGTCGGAGAACTCAGCCTGATCCATCTTGGCAAAGCTGACGCTCTTGGCCTCCTTGCGCATGCCGCCATCCGGCAGCATCACCACGGTGTAATAACCGGCCTCGACGGTGAGCCACTTGCGCATCACCTCAAACGACTTCTCAGCCTGGGGACCGTGGCGCTCGATACGACTGCTGGCCAGCTGGTCGATAAACTCATCCTTGGCCTTGTTCAGCACACTGCCAGCGCCGAACTGGGCGAGATAGCGAACAAACCGAGACAGGATCCCCTGCTCTGCTGGCGAGACCATGCCGCCAGTTGGCTCCCAGTAATCGAACGTCAGGTTGAGCAGGGCGAAGAAACGACGGTGGAACGCCAGGTTACGGCGCCCCTTACCCTTGGCCAGGATGGTGGTACCGATCGGCATCAGCTTGATGGCCTCAGCATCGGCCGGAGTGGATGGGGCAAGCACCCCGCCGGACATTTTCAGAAGGGTCAGCTCCATGGTTATGCCGCCACCTCGCCACTTGTCCCCATGAGGTCGGCTAAGCGTAAAAGCTCCGCCTCTGACAAGGAAAACCACTCGCCATGATCACGCCGATGGGAGAACTCTTTGTGCAAACGAGACTCCAGCTCGGATCCACCATGCGCTTGATAGACCAAAACAAGATGGCCGGCTGACATAGACTGGACCGTTTTCACCCGGTGAGGAATGTCTATTGCCCTACCTATCTTGAAAAGACCAGTTGATAAACACTTCATTACGTAAACGAAAGATGGTCTTTTAGGTTGAGTGTCGAGCTGTTCCTTCCACTCGGAAAATTTACCGACCAGCACAATTAAGTCAGACAAGCCTTGAATCATGCGTTCAAAATCACAGAGATAACGCCAGACAGCGAAGCTGTGTGGTGGAATTTTCAGGTGCTCAATTAGAGCCAACGCTCCAATAACTGTGAACTCATAGAAACGGCAATCACTGAAATCATCGATTGGGCAGAAAACGCTGTGGAGTTCGCTCGTCGCTTCCAAGGCTCGGCATGCGTCATACACAACTTGATGGGGAAGCCCGAACGCAAATGCGGTGCTTTCTGAATCTGAGTAGACAATTTCAGCTTCAAAATTGGTGGCTGATGTCAATCCAGTTCTTCCGAACACGGAATACTGCGATGGGTGATGAGTCATGCTGCCACCGCCTTAGCCGCTACGGCCTCGGTGGTGGGAGGCAGCTCGATGCGGTAATGCCAAACCTGCTTGCCGTTGATGTTCTTGTTGCTGGAGTGTTTTACCCAGCCATGGCAGCACACTTCACGCAGGCGGGCGCTGATGGCGGCTTGGGTATCGGCTTGGCCGTAGCGGCTCCAGCACTCGCGCTCGATGTCGCGCAGGGTGCGGGCTTTTCCGTCGCTCATGATGGCGATCACTCGCCCCAATTGGGTCGCAACGGGTAGATCTCGGGTATTCGATTTTGCTGTCATGGTCGGGTCCTTTTGGTCAACGGCCGGGTGGTCTAAGTCCGGCCTGAAACATGTTACGGCGCGTTATACCGCTTGTCACTGGTTGGCAAGGGCCGCGCCTCCAAAGTTATCCACAGCTCCATTTGCAACACCACCTCTCAACACCAGCACTGGCGCGCCTCTCAGCCGTTCGACCTCCTCCGCCACTTGCTCAGGCGTCGTGTCGAGCACCAGCCAATGCCCTGCCCCACGCTGGCAATCGGTGTGCCCCAGCGCATCGATCTCGTCGGCCACCTCGAGCTGCACACGCTCCCCGCACCAACCCCGAACGGGCGGATAGATCACCACCCGGCAGAATTTCGCGGCCTTGACCGCGGCGATCACGTCTTGGTTGAACATCCCTAAATCCTCCCTGTGATGGTGTAACCGCGCTGGCGGCGTTCGGTGAGTATCCTGTCCAGCTCAACCTGCACCGCCTCGCTCGTCACGTCGCCGTCACGCTGCAACACAATCACGGTCGCCTCCATCTCGCATGCCCTGATGGACATCTCCAGCCGCGGTGCCCTGGTTGGTGCGGCCGTGGCTGGCTGCCGGCGCAGTATCTCTGCCCGCACTTCTGCCGGACGCGGGGCGAACTGGCGCTCCACATCGGCCGCCATGTCCTGCACCACCTCCCGGATCTGGGCTGGAGTGAACCCGCGCAGCACGCCACCCCAAGCCAACGCCACACCGCGGGCATTGGCATCCAGCTGGTTGGCGCTGGCAGGCCAACTCCCGGCCATCAGCGGCAGCAGCTCCTCAGCGATGAATGCGGCCATGCGGGCGCTCATGGCGGGTGCATCCTGGTTGGCTGGCAGTGCGGTCACGTTAGAGGGGAGTGTCGTCGTCATAGCTGACAGCTCCCGATTCGATGAGACTGCGCGCCTGCTGCTGGGCGGCGGCAATGTTGGACATCGGCTTGCGCTTACCCTCGAAGCCCTCCCACTCGCCGTTCAGGCAGCGCGGGCGACCGATCTGATCCCAGCGCTGGGCGCCAGCCAGGTACCCGGCGAACTTCTGCGGCGCAAACAGGGTCATTGGCCGCAGGTATTCGGCCATTTTCAGGTTTGCGGACCAGTGCTCGCGCTTGAAGTCGATCACCAGTTGCAGATCGGCCACGGAGTAGCCCTCCGCCAGTCTGGCGTTGATGTTCTGCAGGGTGGTTGGCTTGGCCTGATAGCGGCGATTGCATGCGGCGTTGAGGTGGTTCAGCACAGCCAGTGAATCCGCTGATGGCTCTGCCGTTTTTTTAGCCGGTTTTGTTTCGTCAGAAACAGAACAAGAGATCTGTTTATTATCTTCAGAGTTTATATTGTTATTAATGATAAGATCTTCGGCATGATACTCCGCACCTAACTCCGCGCCGCTGAGTTGGCGATCACTCTCTAACCCCATATCTGGCGCGCCCTCAAACTCCGCGCCATACTCCGCGCTAAAGTGTTGCGAAACTCCGCGCTGGTAAGCGTCGAAATTCAGCAGGCTGATGATGGTGTAACCACTCTTGCCCTGCTTTGTCGTCCTGCCGATCGCCCCCTCCTCCTCGAAATAGTCCAGCGCCCGGCGAGCCTGATCCTCAGATACGCCACACGCTTTCCCGAGCGAACGAGCAGAGCAAGCCAGCTGACCACGATGAATGGTGAGGCGGTTGCCATTGAAGGTGACTTCACGGCTCTCGTAGGCCGCATCCAGCAGCAAATGCAGCCACACTGACTTCTTGGCTACATCCTTGTACCAGGGGGCATTCAGCATCGACGAGTAAGCGAGGCGGAAGCCATTGCGGGCATTTTCGCTCACGTTGCTACCTCTGCTGATAGGTTTGGAAATGGGGGCGCCTGCCCCCGGGAATTTGATAACGGTGTTCATGCTGCCTCCACCTGCGCATCTGCGCACAGGATGACCACGCTGACGCTGGCGCCTTGGAATTCGTTGTCGAATACCTTGGACCAGCGGCAGTCAAAGCCAGGAAGGGTAAAAGAGTTCTTGGCGCCAGATGGCAGGATCGCGACCAATCGTCCGCGAGGTTTAACCATGCTGGCCGCATGCTCTGTATGAGCCTTCCAGCGCCCATCGCTGAACGGTGGGTTCATCACCACTCGATCGTACTTCTGTCCTCCATCTAGTTTCAGAAAGTCACCCTGCACCACGGTGTATCCCTTGGCTTTCAGGATCTCGCAGTGCAGCTTGCTTACCTCGATGCAGGTGAGCCACTGCGTATTGATGTGATCAGCCAGACCGCCATGCCCAGCGCTTGGCTCGAGGCAGTTGTGCTTTGCCGGATCAATCTCAGCCAACTCAACAGCCAACTGGGCTAACTTCTCAGGCGTGGGATAAAACTGATGGCTCTTGTGGTCAGGGATGCAGCCGGATGTGATGATGTGGTCCAGTGCCTCGCGGAAGTCATAGTCGAACTCGAACCACTCATAGCCGCCCTTGGTGAAGCGAACACCGCCGATCGCAGCCAGCACACTGGCCACCTCTGACCGAACTACCTTGTCGTCGCAGTAGTGAAACTCAAGGCTGTTTCGGTTGGTAGTTACCGGCTCCATCATCTTGTTGCTAAAGGATGATCTCCATGTGGTAGTGCGCGGTCTCCGCATCTCCGCGATTGCCCGCACCACTGCAAACGGCAGGGGCCTCTCCATCATTACGAAGTCCTTGATCTGCTTCTTCGGCTTCTGGCGAAACTCGGCCGGGATAGCCATGGGGTGCATGCTGGCCAGGACGCAATTCAACTTCCACGCCATGTCAGGGTGGATCTCGAAATGCGCCGTGCCCTTTTTGTAGGTTCTGATCCGCATAGCTCCGCCATCGATGCTCACCCACTGGCCAGAGTTGCGATTGGCAGCAGCCAGCATCTGATCGGTGTTCTGCCAGTTTGGTTCGTCATCGCGGTCCATGAACTTGGCGATCACCTGGCGCAAGTCAGTGATGTACCCCTTGCGATGGTTAACGTAGATGATCATCCGCTTGCTGAAACCCTGCGGCTGGTTGGTGACGTGCTCGCCAGATAGATTCTGGAAGATTCCATCGACGCGCTCACCAAAGAATTTGTGACGGCTGGACAGCAGGTCCATCAGCGTGGTTCTGACTGTCTCCTCCTCAAAGTCAGGGGTCTGTTTGTTGCGGATCTGCTCGTTCCACTCATCCCGGCGCTTTGCCGGCATGTAGTCGTAGACGTCGGTCAACTGCATAGCCTGCTGCCAGTAGTCGGCGTTCAGCTGGGCGACGGCACCATCCAGCTTGAAGATGTCAGCCACGGCGCGGATATAGCGCTCTCCGTCCTGATTTCCGCGCAGGAAGTAGCCGATAGCAGATGCGTTGTCTCCACCGTGAATGAAGCCGGCTACGCTCTCGATATTGGCTCGCATGGCCTTGTACCTGCCGATCAGCCCATCAACCAGATCAGTGGCAACCGGGGCAAAAAATTCGCCACCAGTCATCAAAATTGAATCTGTACTTGCTGCGATCGTCATGCCGCCACCTCCTGCTCGGTGTAGTCACACCACGGGCATTCAAATGAGCGGTCATCAGTACCGGTGCGCAGCTCGCTGCCACACACAGGGCAGTGATCCAGATCGGCACAAAGGGGGTGGCCCAGCGGGGCCGTTGGGTTCATGGTCATGTTGAGGTCCTGAATTAACAGCCCGGTGGTGAGGCGGGCCTGATTGATAATGGTTATGCGCTTGGCTGCTTCTCGGCGCGTTCGATCTTGCGAGCCATCAGCTCGCGGGAAAGCCGGGTCGCGGTACGGTCAGTACCAGCAGCCTGCGCAATGGTGATCACCGAGTCATCGTCCAGGTGCAGCGCCAGCTCGTGCATTACGGCCTTGAGGACGACATTATCCCGATCGGTGACGTGCTCTGGTTTCGGGCGTGGTTTGGTATTGCTGAACATGATGGTTATCTCCCTAAAACGAAATTGATGAGATCTTTGAGCTTTTGCACCGGCTTCTTGGGGCGCTCCTCGTCATAGATGGCCTCATCTTGCGGCGAGAAGGTCAGCAGGCCGCGCTCTGGCAGGCCATCGCCCTTTAAAATCTCCTCGACAGTGACGGGTGGATAACCCTGCTCGATCAGGCTCCGATTGGCCCGTTTGACGGCTCTCGCTAGGATCTGGGGCTCATGCTTTGATATGGAATTGAGCAGCATCAGCAGCGAGGTGCGGGCAAATGCGGTTTCAGTCATGCCGACTTCGGCGCCGACTTCTTGCCACACGGATCGGTGGCCGACAGTGCCGCGCACCCGCAGGGGTGACAGGGTGTCCATTTTTTCGTGATCAGACAGGGCTGGTCTTCCCATGGTCAGGGTCCTCTGGTGGTAATGGATCTGGCCGGTGGTTAGGCGGCAATTGGTTTCAGGTAGCCGAGATCAATCAGGCGCTTTGTCAGCCACTGCTGGCCTTTTCCTGTCACCATCGGAGTGAAAGTGGTTATCGTCTCGTCGTTGTGAGTGCGAGTGCCCTCTTTGACGGTGAAGTAACCACGCTCGATGTAGTCCTGGAACGGCAAGTTATGCCGATTACCGCCACTCATGAGGATGCGATGCTCACGCAAAGCACGGAACAGCACGTTCTGACCGAGGCCCACGGCGCGGGCGTAGTTGCCGATATTGACGCCCTTGTCGTCACCAGCAACGCGATCGGCAAATGCCACTTTGGGGGCTGCCAGAGCGAGCTGCTTGGTTTTCTCCTCCACTTCCAGTGCGAGGCGGCCAGCTTCAAGCAAGGCCGCTGCGTAGGTCTGCGGGATCTGCGGTCTTTGCTGGGATTCCAGCTCCTGCCAGCGTCTGATAATCGCCATTCGAAGAGTGGCGCTGTAGCCCGCGACCAAGCAGAGGCTTTCTTCCTTGGTCAGCAAGAGGCACGGCTGGGTGCGCCCTCTGCCGTCTTTGTAATCGGCTGGCTTTTCAGCCGATTGAATTTCAACCAGCATTTTGCGGATGTCGGCCAGAACGTTCTTGTGCTCTTTCCCTGTCAGTTCGGCGATCTCAACGCTGCTCATGGTCAGGCTGGAGTTGTTGATAAGGCTCAAATTGGTCATATGGAGTCCTGTTGGTATTTGGTTTTAGTCACTCACCGCTGGTCAGGCGGCAGCTTTTGCATCCTTCTCGGGGTTGGTGTAATCGCCAAACCCGAAATCGAGCTCACCGTTGCTCGCACTGACAAACAATGCAGCCGCGAATTCAACTCCGAAGTGCAACACCCGCCAAATCAAGCAACCTGTCGTAGTTCATCAAACACGATCTGCGGTTG
>NZ_JAPDCD010000021.1:0-29647 GCF_027705695.1 Aeromonas sp. QDB62
CCAAGGCCCCAGAGGTATAGTGTGAAAAAAGCCAATAAAAACAATGCCAGTCAGGCTTAACTGACTGGCATTACGCCAGCTGGCGTCGTTTTTTTAGCTCTGCAATTGGGGAATTGCCGGTTAGCGGGCGCTCTGGCGCACCTCGGCGGCGATCTGGTCGAGCAGCTGTTGCCAGCCCTGACCTAGTTCGTTCACCAGCGCGTTGTAGCCATCGGCCGGCAGTACCCGCTCCTGACGGAAGGGGGCATCACGCAGCACGGTGCCATCCTCCGCCAGCAGGCGCCAGCGCCCACTCAACACGGCGCTGCCGTCATGACGGCCCTGAAAGCGTTCCACCAGAATGGTCAGCACCGGCCCCTTGCGGGCGCCATCCTGCCGTACCACCCAGCCCGGCAGGCGGGTGGAGAGGCCATTGAGGGTGAGCTGGTTGAGCTGATCGTCCAGCGCACCGGCCCAGCGATGGTACTCGGTGAAGTGCAGCTCTTGCCCTTCCAGCTGATAGACCAGACTGATCCGGTCGAGCTGGCTGGCCAGCGCCACCGGGCGCAGCACCAGCTGGTGCTGCGGTTGGGCCGGTGCCGTCACGGATTGCTGGCTGTCGGCATCGAGCGAGTAGTAGTGCAGGCTTGGCTGGCTGCTGCACCCCGCCAGCAGGCCCAACAGGGCCAGCGTCAGGATCTCTTTTTTCATTGTTTGCCTCGCTTGGGCTCAGGGTCCGATGGATGCGCGCGATCGAAGATCAGCGAGCTGGGCTGCTCGTTGAGGGAGTGCACCAGCGGCTGCAGTTCGCGCATCAACTGATTGAGGGTCTGCACCGACTGACGCAGGTCCTGATTGGTCTGCGACTGGGCATCATAGGCCTGCAAGGTCTCCTGCAACTGCTTGAGGCTCTCGTTGAGCGAGGCCGGCAGCTGCTGGGTGGCGTCCTTGGCGGTGAGCTTGTTCAGGTTGGCGCTGACTGCACTGATGTTCTTCAGGGTGCCATCCAGGGTGGTGAGTGACCCGTTGACCTTGGTCAGGGTGGTCGCCATGTCCATGTCGACAAACTTGTCGAGGATGAGGTTCACCTTGCGCTCGATCTGATCCAGCCCGCCCTGCACGGTGGGGAAGACCTGATAACCGGCCAGTTTGGCCTGCTCGAAGCGCGGCGCGTCCGGATAGAAGTTGAGGTCGATGATCTTGCCGCCGGTCAGCAGGCTCGAGGTCTTGAGGCTGGCACGCAACCCCTCCTTGAACTGCTTGCCGAACAGGGCACGCCACTGATCCTTCTCCGCCTTGGCAAAGCGGTGGGAGAGGCGCTGCACTTCGATGCGGGCCAGTACCGGGATCTGGCGGTTCTGGAAGATGCGAACCCCCTTCTCCTCGATCATGTAGGGCGCCGAGATGACGGTACCGACCCGGATGCCGCGGTACTGCACGGCGGCGCCCGGGTGCAGGCCAGCCACGTTGTCATCGAACAGGAAGACGTAGTCGATGAACTGATCCAGGCTACCGGCCAGCACGCTCGCCTCATCCTGGAACAGGGTGAAATCGTCGTTCTGCTTGACCGGATCACCCGGTGCCCAGCCGGCAGGCAGGCCCATGGTGATACCGCCGTCGATCAGGCTCTCCAGCGAATCCATCTTCACCTTCATCCCCTCGCTGCTCATGGAGACTTCGAAGCCCGGGGTCATCCAGAAGCGGGAGTTGCTGCTCACCAGAATGTCATAGGGGGCCTTGATGAAGATTTGATACTGCATCTCGCTCTTTTCTGGCAGGAACTTCGCCTCTTCCACCTGGCCGATGGTGAAGCCCTGATAGTTGATGGGGGAGCCTTCCCCCAGTGCGCGTGTGTCGCGACTGCTGAGGGTGAGGCGCAGCCCCTTGGCATCCAGCGAGGCGAGCGGCGGCTTGTCCAGCATGGCGTACTCGTCCTTCGCCCGCCCTTTCTTGCCGGGGGCGAGCTCGATATAGGCGCCGGAGAGCAGGGTACTGAGGCCGGAGATCCCTTCACGACCAACCCGGGGTTTGACCACCCAGAACTGGCTGTCACCGCGCAGCATACCGGAGGCGGCGTTGTTCAACCGCCCCTTCAGTACCGCGTGACTGTAGTCTTCGCTCAGCTCGACGGCCTCGATGCGGCCGACGTCCACTTCGCGGGAGCGGATAACTGTTTTGCCGGCAACGATGCCCTCGGCGGTGGCAACTGTCAGGGTGAAGCTCGGGCCCTGGGAGTACCAGTGCTGGAACAGCATCCAGATGCCAATGCACAGCGCCAGCAGGGGCACCATCCAGATTGCGGCGGCAGAGCTCAGAAAATCAGAGCCCGGTTTCCACCTTTTTTTACGCTCACTCACGTTCGCGTTCTCCTTGTTGTAAATCCCAGATCAGGCGGGAGTCGAAACTCATGGCGGCGACCATGGTGATCAGCACCACACCTGCAAATGCGACGGCCGCAGGGCCGGGGTAGATGGTCATCAGATTGTCGAGCCGGATCAGGCCCGCCAGAATGGCCACCACGAAGACGTCGATCATCGACCAGCGTCCGACAAATTCGGTCATGCGATAGAGTTTGAGCTTGCCGAGGGGGGAGGTGACATTGCCGCGCTGCACCATATAGCAAAGCCAGAATAGCGCCAGTATTTTCACCAGCGGCACCACCACACTGGCGAAAAAGATCACCGCCGCGATGGGGTAGGAGCCCATGGCCCACAGCAGCACCACGCCACCAAGGATGGTGGAGGGGCTGTCATCGCCGAGGAACACCGTATCCATGATGGGATAGAGGTTGGCGGGCACATAGAGAATGGCGGAGGTAAACAGCAGCGCCCAGGTACGGTTCAGGCCGCCCGGCTTGCGCGCATGCAGGTAACCGCCACAACGGGAGCAGCTGTGGCTGTCCACCTCGCTCAGGGCCCCACAGATGTGGCAGCCCACCAGACCGGATTCCAGAGCTCCCGCATCCGGATCGATCTCACGCGGTGCGGTGGGGCCGAACAGCCGCTGCCACAGCCACATCTGATCCAGCGAAGAGATCATCTTGATGAGCAGCACCGTGTAGCCGACGAAGGCCCAGAACGACAGCCCCATCTTGATGTCGGCCATCCCCATCAGTTTGACCAGAGAGATGAGTACCCCCACCAGAAAGACATCCACCATCAGCCAGGGTTTGATCCGGCAGAGCAGGCGGCCGAGGGAGCGCAGGGCATTGCTGTGCAGATCTTTATCGACCCGCCACAGCACCAGCATGATGGAGCCCATGTAGACCAGCGGCAGGCCGATCAGGGTCAGGCTCAGCACCGCGCCGAGAAACAGATAGCCCTCATCCACCAGGGTAGTGATGCTCTGCAGAAAGGTCATCTCCTGGCCTATCCCTTTGGCCGAGAAGGACATAAAGGTAAAGGCATTGGCCAGCACGAACATGATGAGTGCCGCGAAACCGTAGGCGATCGGCCGCAACTCCTGCTGCGGCAGGTGGCGACTCAGGGTGTGTCCGCAACGGGGACAGCAGCTGGCCTGCCCTACCTCGAGCGGTGTGGCCGGTATCAGCAGATCACACTCTTCGCAGGCAGTGGCATCATGGACATAGGTGGTGTGGTGTTGGTGTGAAGCCGGATGCAAGATAAAACCCCAGATAAGGCCCGTGGTGGAGCCAGAGCTGGCGATTATCGCAGTTGTACTGGTCAGCGACCAGCCCCCGGAGGCCGCTATTGCTGGCGGGAGTGAGAATGACTTTGACAAGCCAGTGCCCATTTAGCACAATCAAACGCCACTTTTTTTTCCGCGGGACAATAATTTATGACAACTGAATCCCCAAGCTACTCCACCATCGAGCAAGCCTTCTCCCTCGGGAACGGGCAAGATTCTGCCCTCAACTGGTTGCGCAAGAACCGCAGTCAGGTCGCTATTTTTCTGGTGAGCGGCATCAAGCTGGAAGGCACCATCAGCGGGTTCGACCAGTACAGCGTGCTGCTGACCGATGCCCATGGTAACCAGCAGCTGGTCTACAAGGCCAAGATCTCCACGATTGCCATGCACACCGGCCGTCCGCAGGTGAATATCCAGCGCGCGCGCAAGCCGCGTGTCTCCATGGCGCCGCGCCCCCACGGTGCGCCGGGTCGTTATGATGACAATCAGGGCGGCGGCAACAACGAGTAATCGTCTGCCCCGCACTCCCCGTTGACGCGCCCTGCGTCAGCGGTTGACGGAGCCCGCTCTCATTGTCATTCATGTCCCGTATGAGAGCCGGTTCCGGTTATCGCCCCTTGCAGGGCGATATTTTTTTCCGCACTACTCCGCTATACCGACCGGTTTCCCCTCTTTGACCATGCAGGTCTGCATACCCGCAGCTTTCCCTGCCTGTACCCCGATGCCGGTATCTTCAAACACCAGACAGCCTGACGGCTCGATGCCCAGCTTGCGGGCGACCAGCAGGAAGGTATCCGGATTGGGCTTGTGCTGCTCCACATCGTCGGCGGTGACCACCACGGAGAAGTAGCGATCCAGCCCGGTATTGCGCAACACCGCTTCGGCGTTGACGCGGGGCGAGCCGGTGCCGATCCCCATCGGGATGACGCCGTGATAGCGCTCGACCAGTGCCTGCATGGCGGGAAAGACGGTCGCCTTGTGCAGGTTAGCCACATAGTGGGCGGTCTTGCAGCGGGTTACTTCGACGGGGTCGAGGGGGATCTGCTGCTCCTGTGCCACCAGCAGGGCAATCTTGCGGCTCGGCATGCCGCCCAGTTCATAGAACCAGTCGGCATCGAAGTGAAAGCCAAACTCGCGGGCGGTGTGCTCCCAGGCCGCGAGGTGCAGCGGCATGGAGTCGACCAGGGTGCCATCAAGGTCAAAGACCAGGCCTTGGAATCCGGAAAGAGTCATGGTGCGGGTGAGCCTCTGGCAAAAAGGGACCCCATTCTAGCCAGTGACTCACCGTCCTGCCATCTCCTAACTGGTGAGAAACGCTTGCCCCCACATTTGCGCCTGAAAATAGACGGGGGTGAGTCTGCTCGGGTCTAGCTGATATTTGGGGGCAAGCTGCTCCAGCAGCGCCCAGTTGCCCTGTTCATAGGTGCTGACCAGCTGGAACAGGTGAAACAGCGGCCCTTCATGCAGCTCGATGGCCCGTTTCACACTCTTGGGCAGGTGGGCCATCAGAGGGGCAGAGAGCATGGAGCCGTCGAGGACCAGCCCGACCAGAAAGGCCCAGCTTGCCTCCGCCTTGCCCAGCGCGGTGAGGGCAATCAGCTCGCAGAAGCGCGCGCGGGCGATGGCCATGCGGGTGCAGGCCTCCGGCATATGCTGGCTTACCCGGGTCAGCCCGTTGATCAACACAAACTTGCGGATCTCCTGCTCCCCCAGATAGGAGAGGGCGCGGGGCACCGAGGTGATGGGGCTGGCATGATCGAAGCCCGGGGCGTTGACATAGGTGAGCAGCTGGCCGGGCAGCGAGGCATCCTGCTCCAGCAGGCGGGCCACCTGGGCGAAGGAGAACTCCTCGTGGCAGATAAGCTGGAGGATCTGCTGTACCAGCGCCATGTCGGGCTGGTTGGTCCGCTGATTGACCAGTTCCGGGCGGGCGAGAAAACCGCCAGCAAAGAAGTCGACCCCGGCCTCTCGCAGCGGGAGAAAATCCTCCCAGGTTGCGATATCCAGCGCCATCCGCTTGTGCTCGGTGGGCTGGCAGATCCCCTCTTCACCCATCCAGAACACCAGCAGTCTGCTGGCGCCGAACCAGCGTGGATCGCGGTTGGCGCCGTGTACCGCCAGTCTGCGCCGACTGTCACGCCACTGCTCCAGCACCGGAAACGAGCCGGGCAGCCGTTCGCTCGACGCCTCAACCAGCGGGATCACATCTTGATCAAACAGCAGCGGGCGCTGCTCATCGAGCTGTTCGTGGGTGAACGGCACCAGATACTGACGCCCCTGCGCCAGCAGGCGGCAATGTTGCGCCAGTGAGGGCCATTCGGCCGGTGAGCTGAGTTGATAGTCGATGCCGTTGGCCACCAGAGCCAGGCGACGATTGAAGATGGGATAACGACGCAACAGCATGGAGATCACCGATAGGCCAGAGTGCGGGCCCTCCCTTGTGACTTGGCGTGGTAGAGCGCCTGGTCAGCCTGTTCGGTCAGGGTCTGCCATGCCTCGTCCGGAGAGGGAACCAGATAGCTAAATCCTATGCTAACCGTAATGAAATCAGCAACCCGCGAGGCGGGATGGGGCAGTTTTAAGCGGGCCAGTCCATCGTGGATCCGTCCGGCTAGCTGTTCGGCCTCACCGGGTTGGGGCGCGCAGAGCAGAACGACGAACTCCTCCCCGCCGTAACGGGCCACCAGATTGGTGCTGCGCCGCTCCGCATCCCGCAGCACATGGGCCACCTGTTGCAGGCAAACATCCCCCTTGGCGTGGCCGAAGTGGTCGTTGTAGGCCTTGAATTCGTCGACATCGATCATCAGCACAGCCAGCAGGTTCTGGGTGCGCCGTGCCCACTCCCACTCCCGCTGCATGGTGATGTCCCACTGGCGCCGGTTGGCGATGCCGGTGAGGGGATCCTCCAGCGACAGCAGGGAGAGGCGCCGGTTGGCCTCCTCCAGCGCCCGGTTGGTCTCGGCCAGTTGCATGGTGCGCTCGGTGACTCGCGCTTCGAGCTGGCGATTAAGGGTTTCCAGCTGCTCCTGGGTGCGCTGGCGGATCAACAGTTGTGACAGGATGGCGGCGTACTGCTTGAAGATCTCGCTCTGATAGGCCTTGAGCGGTCGGTGCCAGAGCAGGTTGTCGGCGGCGATCCAGCCGATGGGGATGGTGCCATCCCACAGCGACACCATGGCGTTCCAGCCACGGCCTACCTGCTGCTTCTCGTAGTAGAGCGGGGTATCTTCCAGCACCAGCACGTAGTCTTTGCGCCTGAGCGCCTCCTGTACCGTGGGGTGATCCGGGATGGGGCTGATGAACCCATGTTCGTCGACCAGATCACCCTCTTCGCTGGTGCCCCAGGTGCCGCGCATGGTCTTGCCATCGGGCTCGATCAGGAAGATGGCGACCCGGTCGAACTGCAGCTCCTTGCGGGCCAGCAGCACGGCGTCCCGCAGCAGCTCGTTTTCGCTGCGGCTGCGGGAGAGGGTGACGCTGACCATGTGCAGCGCCTGCAACATATTGAGGAAGGAGCCCTGCAGCGCCTGACTCTGCACCAGATCGGTCTGGGTATGGAGCCGTTGATCCCGCTCCTGATCCACCTGGCAGGAGAGCAGGTGATTGCTCAGTTCGGCTGTCAGATAGTGAATAAGCAGCTGGATGCCCTGACGCTGGCGAGAGGAGAGGCGGTCAATGCGGCGGTGGGTCTCCAGATAGATGACCCCTTCCAGTTTCATGTGCCGTTTGAGGGGGAAGCAGGCGCGCAGCCGTTGCTGGGCTGGCTCGACATTTTCACCGGCGTCCGGCGGCTGGTAGATCTGCTCGATCACCAGTTGCCCCTTGCCCATCGCCTTGTCGATCAGATGGTGGGGCAAGGTCAGCTGTTCGAGATGAGCGGGAGCCAGTCTGGTCAGCCCCTGATCGAGCTGAAAGCTGTAGAGCTGCGGTTCGGGGGCTTTCAGCCAGAGGTAAAGGCGTTCGGCATCGGTTTTTTCACGGATGGTGGCGAGGCTCACTTCGCATAACTGAGCGAAGTTGGTGAAGTGTTCCGGGTCCCATTCCTGCATACCAATATCCCTTGGGGTGTACCCAAGCGAGTATATAGTTATTTCTCTTTGATTAATATGTCAGAAAGGAGAGGTAGCGCACATAACGGTTGCATTCAGTGCAGCTCCTAGAAACATTCACTGAGTTCTCCGCCTATCGCGGTGAAAACCGTGTCCCGTGGCGGTGGTTTTGGCCGCTGGCTGGGCAGGATGCGGAGCAAAAAAGAGAGCCCGCACGATGGCGGGCTCACGGGCAGATCAGATGACTCTGCGCGGTTTATTCTGCCTTGGGGGCAGCGTCCGCAGGCGTTTCACTGCTATCGGCTGGCGCACTCTCGGCTACCGGCGCTTCCGGTACCGGACCCGGTACCAGGGCGACCGCCGGCTTGGCGATGAGGGAGCGGGTCTCTTCCACCGCTTCGCTCAGCTTGACCTCGATGATCTGGCCCAGCTCATAGACCACTTCGGTCTTGTCCAGATAGACGCGGCCGTTGTCCCAGTTGCACTCCAGCCGATCCTTGTTGTCGAGGATATGACGGGCAGGCATGAAGACTACTGCGCCGTTCTCCTGCAGACGCAGCTTGAGACCGGCACGCATCACGTCGATGATCTCGGCGTTGAACAGCTGATCGGTGCCCGCGGCGGCTTTCAGGTAACGGACATAGAGCCAGTCACCGATGTCGCGCTCCACCATGCGGTGCAGGCGGCGGCAGGCGGTCAGATGCTCGGTGAGCTCCTGACTCGGACGCTCGCCCGGGGTCTTGCCGGCGATGACCGCTTTGAGCAGACGATGGTTGACCATGTCGCCGTATTTGCGAATAGGGGAGGTCCAGGTGGCGTAGGCATCCAGACCCAGGCCGTAGTGGGCGCCCGGTTCGGAGGACATCAGCGCATAGCTCTGGAAGCGGCGGATCTTGCCATCCAGCCAGCGGGTGTCGAGGTTGTCTATCCAGCGGCGCAGGGCGCAGAAGCCGGTCAGGCTGGCGATCTCGTCGCGCTCGAACGGGGCCTCGGCGCTTTTCAGCAGATCGATGGCGCCGTCGAGGGACTCTTCGTCAAAGCCGGTATGCACGTTGAAGATGCCGTAACCGACGCTCTTGCCCAGTACGCGACCGGCGCAGATGTTGGCGGCGATCATCGACTCTTCCACCATGCGGTTGGCGATGCGGCGCGGCTCGACGTGGATGGCCAGCACTTCGCCATTTTCGCCCAGCTCGAAGTCGTAGTCCGGGCGATCCGGGAACACCAGCGCGTGCTTGGTGCGCCATGCGATACGCGCTTCGGTCATCGCCTTCATCAGCGGCAGCTGGGCCAGCACGCCAGCATCGATGGTCAGCGCCTTGCCGTGTTCGGCCCAGTCGGAGACGTCGTCATAGCTGAGGCGGGCGTGGGAGCAGATGCGGGCGGCGAAGAACTCGGTCTCCTCCATCAGCAGGCCATCTTCGGCGATATGCAGACGGGCGCACAGGGTGTTGCGCTCCTCGCCCTCTTTCAGGGAGCAGAGCTCGTCGGAGAGGGTGCGCGGGATCATCGGCACGTTGCGGCCCGGCATGTAGACGGTAAAGGCGCGCTGGGCGGCCTCTTTGTCCAGCTCGCTCCCTTCTGCCACATAGGAGGTCGGGTCGGCGATAGCGACCAGCAGCTCCCAGCCGTTATCCAGCTTGCGGATTGCCAAGGCGTCATCCATATCCTTGGTCTTGGCCCCGTCGATGGTGAAGAAGGGGACATCGGTCAGATCGGTGCGTGGCAGCTCCTCTTCCTCGATGACCTTCCACTCCGGCAAGTCAGCCGGTTCGATCTGGGCCAGATTGTGGCGCGCCAGCACCACCCACCAGGGCACATTGTGATCTTCCTGGGCGGCGATCTTCTGGATGATCTCGGCAGAGAAGTTGCCGTCAACCAGCGCATGGCGCTTGAGGGTAGCCACCACCCAGTCACCTTCCTTGAACTCTTTCTCATCCAGACCCTTCTTGACGCGGGCCTTGATGGCATCCTTGATCAGCGGATGGTCGGCCACCACGTTGAGGCGGTCGCGGAACATCTTGACCCGGGCCACGAAGCGGGTAACGGACTGCTCCAGCAGGGTATCCGGCTCGGCCACTTCCTTCTCTTTTTCGGTGCGGATCAGGGCGGTCACCCGGTCACCGTGCATCACCTTCTTCATGTAGGGAGGCGGCACGAAATAGCTGGTCTTCTCATCGACTTCCAGAAAGCCGAAGCCCCGGTCCGAGGCGCGGATCACACCCTCTTTCTTCGGGATGTTTTCGCGGATTTGTTGCTTGAGCTGGGCCAGCAGCGGATTGTCTTGGAACATAAGTGAGGAACCTGAAGTGGAAAACCTGGGTGGAGACCTGATGAAGGATCGCCCAGCACTATACGTTTTTACCCCTCCAAAGCCAAGGTGAATGGCCTGCTCAGCGTGGTTTCAACTGCGATCTGGCGTGGTCAATGAGCCGCAGGGAGAGCTGTTTGTGCACCCCTTTTTCCAGTACCCAGCGGTGCCAGTAGAGTCGTTCCATCAAGATGTGGTCGGGGCTGAGGTTGACCAGTGTTCCGGCTTGCAGCTGGCTTCTTATCTGCAATTCGGGGATCAGACAGTAGGCCAGCCCCTGCTCGGCCATGGCGACGAAGGCTTCTGACGAGTGGACGGTATGGCAGGGATAACCGCCGGGCTCCAGCCCGAAGTGGCGGCGCATGAAGCTGATATGCATATCATCGCGCTGATCGAACGCCACCGCCGGGGTCCTGGCCAGCGCCTCCCGGGTGAGACCGTGTGGAAAGTGGCGCGCCACGAAGGCGGGGCTGGCGGTGAGCAGGTAGTTCATCTCCCCCAGCTCGTCGACGCAGCAACCCGCCAGCGGCCGGGGCTGCAGGCTGACCGCGCCAAACGCCTGACCCTCGCGCACCTTGTCGAGGGTGCGGCTCTCGTCATCGACCAGCAGGTTGAGTTCGATGGGGTGCAGTTCCAGCAGCGGGGCGATGGCGGGCAGGAACCAGGTGGCCAGGCTGTCAGCGTTGACGGCGATACTGATCCGGATCGGTCCCTGCGGCTCGTCGGGGGTCAGATCCCCCGCCAGTTCGAGCTCGAGCTGGTGTACCTGACGATAGTGGGCCAGCAGTTTCTGGCCGAGAGGGGTGGCTTGCAGCGGCTGGCTGCGAATGAGCAGCGGCTCGGCAAACTGCTGCTCCAGCTGCTTGATCCGCTGGGAGATGGCCGACTGGGTGATATGGAGCGACTTGGCCGCCCGATCGAAGTTTTGCTCCTGCAGCACCGCATCCAGTGCCCGCAGCAGTTTGTAATCCAGCTCTTTCATGCCATCCCTCCCGTTGTATCAGGGCTGACTCTACGTCAGCCGGGCCGGGACAACAATGGTGGCTGAAACGGGGGCTGCGCTGTGATTTTTGACAGTAGTGGTCAGGCCACTGAGGGAGGATACTCTCTGGTGCCGCATGGGGTAGCCCTGCGGGATCATAGCGATCTGTTTATCCCGGGTCTGTTTTCCCGGGATTTTTTATGAGTGGACTGCCAGCGCCAGTGACGGCTGCTGCAGTGGATAATGGCTGGTTTGATAATGGCCCAGCAGAGGTTGGGAGACCGCCTGCGCGAAGCGTTCATCCAGGTGGAAGCGGATGCCAACGCCCCGCACCGCGCCCAGATCGACCGCCTGACGGTGGCCGAGTCGTTCGATGGGCAGGCCGAGGCGGCGGAAGATGCGCTCCACCGGCAGGCTGACGACGGCGACCAGTTCGCGGATCCCGTGGGCCTGGGCGAAGGCATGAACCTCGCGGAAGATGACACAAGTGAGTTCGCTGACGCCATTGCTCATGCGCGGAGCGCGCTGGGTATCGATAGCCAAACGGGTCAGTTCCCAGACATCGGGGCTGCGTGGTGCGCGTTCACCGGCAAGGGCGGTGGGGAAGATGGTGGGCAGCATATAGGCATCGGCACAGTTGAGCAGCCGGATGCAGCCACACACGCCTTGCTCGTCTTCGATCAGCACCCAGTGGGTGTCTGGCGTGTCAAAGCTGTCGCGCTCCAGACCGCGATGTGACTCCACATCCCAGCCGAGCCGGTCGGAAAAGACGCGATTTCGAAAGCGATAGAGTTCATTTTCCACCTCATTTCGTGGGTGTTCTCTCAATTTTCCTTTGAAAACCAACATTTTGGACCCTCTATCTTGCTATTCGCCGTTATAATCACATGTCTGGCCAAGGGGGCTTTCATATGAACAGAGACCAACTGCTTGAGTACCTCGAACATTTCACTTCGGTGACAGATGGCAATTGTCTGGCCGAACTGATTGGTCGCTTTACGCTCGGGATGGGCTACGACTACTACCGCTTTGCCCTGATCCTGCCGATGTCGATGCAAAGGCCCAAGGTGGTGCTGTTCAACCGCTGCCCCGACTCCTGGGTGCAGGCCTATACCGAGAACAACATGCTGGCGTGCGATCCGGTGATCCAGCTGGCGCGCAAGCAGACGCTGCCCATCTACTGGAATCGCCTCGATGAGCGAGCCAGCTTTCTGCAAGAGGGGAGCATGGATGTGATGGGGTTGGCAGCCGAGTTCGGGTTGCGCAACGGCATCTCCTTCCCCCTGCACGGCGCAGCCGGGGAGAACGGCATTCTCTCCTTCATCACGGCCGAGCGGGCCTCGAGCGATCTGCTGCTGGAGTCCTCGCCGATCCTCTCCTGGATGTCCAATTACATCTTTGATGCGGCCATTCGGGTGGTGCGGTTCAGCATGATGGACAGTGTGGGCAAAGAGCCCCTGACCGAGCGCGAGACCGAGTGTCTGTTCTGGGCAAGTGAAGGGAAGACCTCCAGCGAGATCGCCTGCATCCTCGGGATCACCGAGCGCACGGTCAATTACCACCTCAATCAGGTCACCCGCAAAACCGGCTCCATGAACCGCTATCAGGCCATTGCCAAGGGCGTTGGCACCGGGCTGTTGTTACCCAATCTGGAGCAGGTTGTGGTCACCAACTTCCCCAGCGTGCTGCAGTAGGCCGGAGCCCGACAGACACAACCGATTCTCCTGCCGGACTCCGAGGGTCACAATTGTCAGATCCGGTAATTGACAAGGGATTGAATAGCGGATGGCTGTGGCGGCCATCATTAGCAAAATGAATCAATCAGTAAATCAACGCATTTCTCTGGATGCTTCCCCCTCGCTATAGTGCCGTTCATTCATCACTTCGGACGGTACTCTCATGCTGCTCGCTACGACGTTGCAAGGCTTCACCATTGGCCTTGCCATGATCATCCCCATCGGTGCCCAGAATGCCTTTGTGCTGAGCCGGGGCATCCATCGCAATCACCATCTGCTGAGCGCCACGCTCTGCAGCGGCTGCGATCTCGTCCTGATTGCCATCGGCGTATTTGGCGGAGCCAATCTGCTGGCCGCCAGCCCCCTCGGCATGGCGCTGCTCACCTGGGGCGGGGTGCTGTTTCTCAGCTGGTTTGGCGGCCGCTCCCTGCTCAGCGCTTGGCGCGGTAAGGGGGAGGGGTTGGCCGACTCAGCCCGGCTGATGGGAGCCAAAAGTGTGCTGGCGATGACGCTGGGGGTCACGCTGCTCAACCCGCACGTCTATCTCGATACCCTGATGCTGCTCGGATCCTTGGGTAGTCAGGTAAATGAGTCCCTGCGTCCGGCCTTCGCGGCAGGCGCCATGCTGGCCTCGCTGGTGTGGTTCTACTCGCTGGCGCTGGGGGCGGCGGCACTGGCACCCTGGTTGGCACGTAGCCGGGTGCAGCGGGGGATCGACCTGCTGGTCGGCATCATCATGCTGACGCTGGCACTGCAACTTGCCCTGGGGGGGTAGCAGGGGGCCGGGCATTGTGCTGCCCGGTTTCATAAAAATTAATCAAGACGCCAGTTTGTGGCATATTCTCCGGTGAAATTTTCCATCCTTGTGACTTGCTAGATAAAAATAAGGAAAATCCAGTGAATAGAACCATGAAGCTGGGCGTCATTGCCTCCATCATGCTGCTGTCTGCCTGTGGCGCAGAAAAGCAGGAGCAGCCCGGTGCCGTCTCGCTGCTGCTGATCCAGACCTCCGATATCCACTCCAATGTGCTGGGCTATGACTACTACCAGAACAAGGAGGATCGCAAATTCGGTCTCTCCCGCACCGCCCTGCTGATCCGCGCCGCGCGCGCCGAGAACCCCAACAACCTGCTGCTGGACAACGGTGACCTGATCTAGGGCTCGCCGCTGGCGGACTACATTTTCGAGCAATCGGGTGCCGGCTACCTCGACAAGCAGGCCCATCCCGCCATCAGGGCTCTGAATGAGCTGGGTTATGACGTGGGCAACCTCGGCAACCACGAATTCAACTACGGCCTCGATTATCTGGGCAAGATCCTTAAAGGGGCCAACTTCCCCTACGTCAACGCCAACGTGTTTGAGGGGGATGCCTTCAAGCGCGATAGCAATGGCAAGATCGACTGGAGCGGCAACAAGTTCACCCCCTATCTGCTGCTGGAGCGTCAGGTGAAGGATGACAAGGGCCAGCCGCAGACCGTCAAGGTCGGTGTTCTGGGGCTGACGCCGCCGCAGGTGCTGCAGTGGGACAAGCGTCATCTGGAAGGCAAGGTGGTGGTGGCCGACATGGTCGAAACCGCCAACCACTATGTGCCCGAACTGCGCGCCAAGGGGGCCGACGTGGTGGTGGTGGTCGCTCACTCCGGCATCAATGCCGGCAGCTACGAAGCCATGATGGAGAACGCGGCCTGGCATCTGGCCAAGGTCGAGGGGATCGATGCCCTGATGCTGGGCCATGCCCACAAGAACTTCCCTGGCGACTTCCCGGATCTGCCGTTGGTGGATAATCAGGCGGGCACCCTGAACGGAATTCCCACCGTGATGCCGGGCTTCTGGGGTAACCATCTGGGGATCATCGATCTCAAGCTGGAGCAGGTGGCTGGCAAGTGGCAGGTGAAGCAGAGCCAATCAGCCTTGCGCCAGATCGATTCCAGCGAAGGAAGCAAGGTAGACGAGCAGGTAGTGGCACTGGTCAAGGCGGATCACGACGCGACCAACCAGTGGCTGGATCGCCCGCTTGGCAAGATCACCTCCTCCATCCACAGCTTCTTTGCGCTGGTGCAGGATGACCCCTCGGTGCAGCTGGTGAGCGATGCCCAGCGCCAGCATGCCGAGCAGTTGCAAAAGGATGGCCTGCTCAAGGAGTCCTATCCGATCCTCTCCGCCGCCGCCCCGTTCCGTGGCGGTCGCAACGGCATTACCGATTTCACCTATGTGACGGCGGGTGATATCTCCCTGCGCAACGTCTCCGACCTCTACATCTACCCGAACACCCTGCAGGTGGTCGAGGTGAGCGGCGCCACCGTCAAGGAGTGGCTGGAGATGAGTGCCGGTCAGTTCAACTGGGTGGATCCGGCCAAGGGCGAGGTGCAATGGCTGGTGAACGAGAAGTTCCCCACCTACAACTTCGATGTGATCGACGGAGTGAACTACGAGGTGGATATCACCCAGCCCGCCCGTTACAACAAGGAGGGGGAGAAGGTGAGCGAGGGTCAGCGGATCAGCAACCTGACCTTCAACGGCCAGCCCATCGATCCGGCCCAGAAGTTCTATGTGGTGACCAACAACTACCGCGCCAGCGGGGGCGGCCACTTCCCGGGTGTGGATGGCAGCAATATCGTGCATGAAGATCCCTTCGAGACGCGCGAAATCGTCGCCCAATATCTGAAATCCCGTTCCGCCAGCAATCCGCAAGGATTCAGCCCGGCTGCCGACAACAACTGGCACATGAAGGCGCTGCCTGCCGGGGTGGATGTCCGTCTCTACTCATCACCCCGTGAAGAGGCCAAGGCGCTGGCAGGCAAGGATCTGGCCTATCAGTCCACCTTGCCGATGGATGACGAGAAGCACCCGGGCTACGCCATCTACCGTCTGGTTCGCCAGTAACTAGCCGATGGCCGGATGGTGTGTCCGGCCCGCAGAAACGCAAATGCCAGTCCGTTCACGTGGACTGGCATTTTTTTGCGCCGGGTTCGGCGGGCGCTGGCTACACCCGGAACTGGGAGAGCAGGCGCTGTTGCAGCAGGCTGGCTTGATGGAGCGAGGAGGCGAGCTGCAGGCACTCCTGCGCCTCCTGTTCGCCGGTTCTGGCTTGCAGACTGATACCGGAGACCTTGTCGGAGGAGTGGCTCAGGGTGTGTGACAGCTGCCCGGTGGCATCCGCCACCTGTTGCACCATGTCGGCCAGTTGGTCGATGGCCCCTTCCACCTTGAACAGGATCTGCTTGGTGTTCTCGGAGTCCTGCATGCCGGACTCCACCGTCTTGAGGTTGCGTTGCATCATCAGGTAGGCTGTCTCGGTCTGCTGCTGGATGCTGCTGATCACCTGACTGATCTCGGCGCTGGAGGTGGCGGTGCGATTGGCCAGGGTGCGCACCTCGTCAGCCACCACCGCAAAGCCGCGCCCCATTTCGCCCGCCCGGGCCGCTTCGATGGCCGCATTGAGGGCCAGCAGGTTGGTCTGCTCCGAGATGCCGCTGATGGTGGAGATGATCTGGCCAATCTGGCTCGCCTGCTCCTTGAGGGAGTTGATGGCGACGGCGCACTCGCCCACCTCCTGCACCACCCGCTGCATGCCCGCGCTGGCCGAGGCGACGTACTGGCTGCTCTCGGTGGTCAGCTGGCGCACCTCGTTGGCATTCTGGGCCGCCATGCTACAGTTGTCCGATATGGTGGTCGCTACCTGCACCATCTGTTCGCTGTCGTGGTGCAATGCCTGGGCGTGTTCGGCGGTCTGGCGGCTGCTCTGGCTGATCGCTTCCACCCGGTTGACCGAGGTGTGGACGTGTTCGCTGATGTGCTGATTGTTGTCCATGGTGGAGCTGATCATCTTCTGCAATTTCTCGATGAAGCGATCCACGCTGTTGGCCAGCGAACCGATCTCGTCATCCCGTTGCAGGTTGATGCGTGCGTTGAGATCCCCCTCGCCGGCGGCAATATCCTGCATCCGTTTGTCCACTTGCAGCAGCGGCGTCACCAGTTTGCGGGTCAGCCAGAAGCCGCAGAGGGTGACCATGATCAGGCTCAGCAACAAGCCTCCGAGCAGCAGGGCGCGGGTCTGGCTGATGATGCCGTTGAGTTGGGTGACCTGATCCTCGACGGTGGCATCACCGCTCGCCTCGATGGCAACCAGTTGTTGTTTCAGCTGATCGGCACTGGCCTCATAGAGAGCCTGTTGGGCCTGATAGCTGCCGAGCGCCTCGATCCACTGCCCCATCAATTGCTGATGTCGGGTCAGCAGGGCGCGATACTCTGCCGACAGTGTCTTGCCAGCAAATTCGCCGGTTCCCTCGATATCGAACAGCCCGGTGCCGAGCATGCTGTCGATCGCTTCGTGGTAGAAATCGGTCGCCTCTTTCAGCTCGGCCTTGATCGCCGCCGTGACCCCCTGTCTGCGCATCTTCTCCAGCGCATAGAGCTGGCGCAAAAAGCCGATGTTGGACTCCATCCCCCCGTCGGCCGCTTCCCAGCGGGTAGAGAGGCCGCTGTTCCAGCTGATGGTCTGGTCGGGGGATTGGGTCAGTGTTTCTACCGCGCCATCGCCGATCACCTCCAGCTGGGTCGAGAGGCGGGCCATCAGGTCGGCGTTCTGATGCAGCGCCTGATCCGCCTGGGTATAGGCCTGATAGAGCGCCAGCAGCTTCTCTTGCTGCTGTTGATAGGCTTGCTTCTGCTGATCCATGGTGGCAAGGGCCGCGCCATCGATCAGCTGGCCCAGGCTGACCCGGGCCAGCGCATCATCGGTTGCGGCCTTGGCTGCATCGAGCTCGGCCCGATTGAGCGGCGCGCCGTTTTGCATCTTCTGGATATAGAGCTGCTGATTGCCCAGCTCTATCGACCCCTCCATGGCGCCATCGGCGGTCTGCCAGGCTGCGCCCAGCACATAGGAGAGCAGGTCGGCAAGCCGCTGGCTGCCATACCAGCCCACGATCCCCATGCCCAGCGTGCAGCCGAGCAAGATGGCAAGACCCAGATTGGCGGTGGTAACAATTTTCATGTGATGGCCTTCCTTGGTATCGACATTGGCACCATGTTCGGTTCCGAACGGGTTTAGTGTAGTGGTTTATCCCCCGGTCAGCGTCTGCTGCGGTGTTGAAACATCCCGTGCACTGGCTGCACCCGATCAAGCATGGTGGCTAATTGAATAAAAAGCCTCTCTGACGACGCTCCTGTCACGGCCCTATGCTGGATACTTATCCAGTTATTCTTTATGCTATGAGCCAATTTACGAATAGCTGTATTGGTGAGGAGAGAGCCGTGATTGGTCGCTTGAGAGGCATTGTCATTGAAAAGCAGCCCCCCGAGGTCTTGCTGGAAGTGGGCGGGGTCGGCTACGAGGTACAGATGCCGATGAGCTGCTTCTATGATTTGCCGGAGATCGGCAAGGAGGCGGCCATCCATACTCACTTCGTGGTGCGCGAAGATGCCCAGCTGCTCTATGGTTTCAACCACAAGCAGGAGCGGGCGCTGTTCCGCGAGCTGATCAAGACCAACGGGGTCGGCCCCAAACTGGCGCTGGCCATTCTCTCCGGCATGACCGCTACCCAGTTCGTGCTGAGTGTCGAACGCGAAGAGATAAGCTCCCTGGTCAAACTGCCGGGTGTTGGCAAGAAGACCGCCGAGCGGCTGGTGGTGGAGATGAAAGACCGGCTCAAGGGCTGGGTCAGCCACGATCTCTTCTCTCCGGCCATGGTCACCTTGCCAGCCAGTGAGCCCGAATTACGTGCGCCGGATGTGACCGAGGAGGCGGCCAGTGCGCTGGTGGCCCTCGGTTACAAGCCGCAGCAGGCGAGCCAGATTGTCAGCAAGATCGCCAAAGAGGGAATGTCGGTGGAAGAGATCATCCGTGAATCCCTGCGTAGCCTGGTGTGAGGTAGTTGATGATTGAAGCAGACCGTCTTATCTCATCAAGCGCCGCGCGCGAGGATGAGATTATCGATCGGGCCATCCGCCCCAAGAAGCTGGCTGACTACACCGGTCAGGATACCGTCTGCGAGCAGATGGAGATCTTTATCGAAGCGGCGCGCCAGCGGGGCGAGGCGCTCGATCACCTGCTGATCTTTGGCCCGCCGGGTCTGGGCAAGACCACCCTCGCCAACATCGTCGCCAACGAGATGGGGGTCAATATCAAGACCACCTCCGGCCCGGTGCTGGAGAAAGCGGGGGATCTGGCGGCGCTGCTCACCAACCTCGAACCCAATGACGTGCTGTTCATCGACGAGATCCACCGCCTCAGTCCGGTGGTGGAGGAGGTGCTCTATCCGGCGATGGAGGATTACCAGCTCGACATCATGATCGGGGAGGGGCCTGCGGCCCGCTCCATCAAGCTGGATCTGCCTCCCTTCACCCTGATTGGCGCCACCACCCGGGCCGGTTCACTCACCAGCCCGCTGCGGGATCGCTTCGGCATCGTCCAGCGGCTGGAGTTTTACAACGTCAAGGACCTGACCGATATCGTCTCCCGCAGTGCCCGCTGTCTGGGACTCGAGATGACGGAAGATGGTGCCATTGAGGTCGCACGTCGCTCTCGCGGCACGCCGCGGATTGCTAACCGTTTGTTAAGGCGGGTGCGCGATTTTGCCCAGGTGAAATCCGATGGCCGCATCGACGGCCCCATTGCGGCCCGCGCCATGGACATGCTGGATGTCGATAACGAAGGGTTTGACTTCATGGACCGCAAGTTATTGTTGGCTGTGATAGACAAGTTTATGGGGGGCCCGGTGGGTCTCGATAATCTGGCCGCCGCGATCGGGGAAGAGAAAGATACTATCGAAGATGTGCTGGAGCCTTATCTGATCCAGCAGGGGTATCTGCAACGTACACCCAGAGGACGGATTGCGACCACACGAGCCTACGCTCATTTCGGTCTTCAGCGACCAGATGAGAAGTAAAAACAGTCGTTTGAATATGAAACCGCCGTCAAAGGCGGTTTTTTATTACCCTGGCAAAAAAAAGCCCACGGCGGATGCGGTGGGCAAAGACAATTCAGGATGGATGTTCACAGACAGTGAGTGCGTCTGGACACAGACCGGAAAATAAACAGTTGAGCCGTCGCGAGCTCTCAGAGTCGGTTCATTTGATAGAGCTGAACAAAGGAAAGCTTGTAGTAACGGATGGTTTTAGCAACAAACTTTTTCATCTTCGATTCCAATAGACAGGTTCAAATTGATCGTCGAATACGTACCGTGAACCCAGATTAACCGGCCTGTATCCAAGGGTATGCCCTCACTGCGAGGCGCATTGTAGGAGTTCGAACCGACCCGGGCAAACAAGAAAAATTGCACTTTTCAAATTAGTTTATCTAATGTCTTGATTGATGGAATTGGTTCGCATGAGTATGCATTCTTTGCAGTTTTAAATTGAGTTTTCGAATCAGATCGCCTGACCCGGATAACATGGGAAAAGGCGCGTCATCCACGCTTTTCAAATTAAACGGGGTAGCGGGATGTTAAATTCTTAAATTGATTTAAATCAATGTTTTACGATTTATCATGTTTTGTGATCCGGCTCGCGTCAATAATCGTGAAATAGATTAAAAATGCCTTTTAAAGCCATGTATGGCGGGCCCTTTTACATTGATTTCAATCAAATAAAGGTGATATAAAAACCCGGTCATCATGGGCGAGAATAAATTCAGGCTGATTGTTTTGTAATTGTTAAACATTAGCTTTATTTGTGTTCTCGTATTGCCTTGTTGTTAATGCCAGTGGTTACTGAACGCGTTTTGTTGTGATATCTCTCAATGAGGCTCATTCGATAACCTCCAACGGAAGCTTTGTGCTTAAAACTTAAAATAGCCGTGCCAATAATCGGTGAGGAAACATCATGATTGCTGAGCATGTGGTAGACCTATCGCGGTTCCAGTTCGCTGCGACGGCCCTTTATCACTTTTTGTTTGTACCCCTGACGCTGGGAATGGCTTTTCTCCTGGCGATCATGGAATCCGTCTATGTGATGACCAACAACACCATCTACCGGGACATGACCAAATTCTGGGGTAAGTTGTTTGGTATCAACTTTGCCTTGGGGGTCACCACAGGCCTGGCCATGGAGTTCCAGTTCGGGACGAACTGGGCGTACTACTCCCATTATGTCGGCGATATCTTCGGGGCCCCGCTGGCCATCGAGGGGCTGATGGCCTTCTTCCTGGAGTCCACCTTCGTCGGTATGTTCTTCTTTGGTTGGGATCGTCTGAGCAAGCAGCAGCATCTGGTTGCCACCTGGTTGATGGCGCTGGGTACCAACCTCTCCGCCCTCTGGATCCTGGTCGCCAACGGCTGGATGCAGAACCCGGTCGGTGCCGAGTTCAACTTCGAATCCATGCGGATGGAGATGATGAGCTTCGCTGACGTGGTGCTCAACCCGGTTGCCCAGGTCAAGTTCGTCCACACTGTGGCGGCTGGCTATACCTGTGGCGCCATGTTTGTGCTGGGTATCTCCTCCTACTACCTGCTGAAGAATCGTGATGTGGCGTTTGCCCGTCGCTCCTTCGCCATTGCCGCTGCGTTCGGTATGGCTTCCATCGTGTCCGTGCTGATCCTCGGTGACGAATCCGGTTACGAGACCGGTGAAGTGCAGAAGGTGAAACTGGCCGCTATCGAAGCCGAGTGGGAAACTGAACCTGCTCCGGCCGCCTTTACCCTGTTCGGTATTCCGAATCAGGAAGAGATGCGCACCGACTACGCCATCAAGATCCCCTATGCGCTGGGCATTATCGCGACCCGTTCTCTGGACGGTCAGGTAACCGGTCTGAAGGATCTGAAGAGCGAGCACGAACTGCGCGTCCGTAACGGGATGACCGCTTACGACCTGCTGACCAAGCTGCAATCCGGTGACAAGTCTGACGAGACCCGTGCTCGTTTCGACGAAGTGAAGCAGGATCTGGGCTACGGTCTGCTGCTCAAGCGCTACACCAGCAACGTGACCGATGCCACTGACGATCAGATCAAGGCCGCGGTGGATGACTCCATCCCGCAGGTACTGCCGCTGTTCTTCGCCTTCCGCATCATGGTTGCCGTCGGCATGCTGATGCTGGTGCTGATCGGTATGGCCTTCTATGACAGTGCCCGTCACCAGATCGGCCAGCGCAAGTGGCTGCTCAAGGGTCTGTTGTGGGGTATCCCGCTGCCGTGGATCGCGATCGAGGCCGGCTGGTTTGTGGCTGAATATGGTCGCCAACCGTGGACCATTGCAGAGGTGTTGCCGACTTCCCTGTCTGCATCCAACTTGCCTGCAGCTGAAATCTGGTTCTCTCTGATCGGTATCTGCCTGTTCTATACCGTACTTCTGGTTATCGAGATGTACCTGATGTTCAAGTATGCCCGTCTTGGCCCCAGCAGCCTGAAGACTGGCAAGTATCACTTTGAACAGCTCAAGGCATAAGGAGAGCGACCATGTTTGATTACGAAACTCTGCGTGTCATCTGGTGGGCTCTGGTCGGCGTACTGCTGATCGGTTTTGCCATCACTGACGGCTTCGACATGGGGGTAGGCGCACTGCTCCCGTTCGTCGGCAAGAAAGATGTCGAGCGCCGCGTGATGCTCAATACCATGGGGCCGCACTGGGAAGGAAACCAGGTTTGGCTGGTGACTGCCGGTGGTGCCTTGTTCGCTGCCTGGCCGATGGTGTATGCCGCGACCTTCTCCGGCTTCTACATCGCGATGATCCTGACGCTGATGGCGCTGTTCCTGCGCCCGGTCGGCTTCAAGTACCGTTCGCTGCGTGCTGATGCCAAATGGCGTAGCAACTGGGATTGGGCCTTGTTCGCCGGTAGTGCCGTGCCGCCGATCGTCTTTGGTGTGGCCTTTGGCAACCTGCTGCAAGGTGTTCCGTTCGAGTTTAACCAGTTCATGATGTTGACCTATCACGGCAACTTCTTCGGCCTGCTTAACCCGTTCGGTATCCTGGCTGGTCTGGTGAGCCTGTTCATGCTGCTCACCCAAGGCGCAACCTGGTTGATGATGAAGACCGATGGTGAAGTGCTGGCGCGTTCCCGCACTGCCGCCATGATCTGCTCACTGGTGACTCTGGTGCTGTTTGCTGCCGCGGGTTGGTGGGTAAGCGGTATGGAAGGGTATGTCATCGTCAAGGCTGCCGCGACTGACGCGGTATCCAACCCGATGAACAAGGAAGTTGTCCTGCAGGCTGGCGCCTGGATGAACAACTACAACCTCTATCCGTGGATGGTGGCTGCCCCTGTACTGGGTCTGGCCATGAGCCTGCTGACTGCGCTGTTTGCCCGCATGAATATCGGCTGGCTGGCGTTTACCAGCTCCTCGCTGGCGATTGCCGGGGTCATCCTCACCGCCGGTTTCTCCATGTTCCCGTTCGTGATGCCCTCAAGCCTTGAGCCGTCACTGAGCCTGACCATGTGGGATGCTACCGCCTCCTTCAACACCTTGCAGGTGATGACTGTGGCTGCAGCGATCTTCGTACCGATTGTGCTGGGTTACACCCTCTGGACTTACATCAAGATGTTTGGCCGGGTAACCAACAAGCACATCGAAGATAACCAACAATCTCTCTATTAAGAGGTGCGCTGACAATGTGGTATTTCACCTGGATCCTGGGGCTGTTGCTGGCCTGTGCATTTGGCATCATCAATGCGCTGTGGCTGGAACACACCGAGAACATGGATCGTCAGATCGATGAAAATAAGTGATCGACTCGCCAGGCTGGCCGCTCCACTGGAGCGCCAGCCGTGGCAGGGGTTGATGTTACTCGCGGCGGCCTTGTTGGCCGTCGCTATTTTACAGGCCCCCAATCTGATCGCGGCCAACACCAGCGAGCATGGCCACTGGCTCGCTCCCTGGCTGATGTGGGCCGTCTGTTGTGGCGTACTTAACGGGCTTGGCTTTCATCTGAAAAGCCTGCCCGGACGTGTGCTGTTCAACCCCTGGCTCGCCTGGCCCAGTTTGTTGTATGGCCTCTGGCTGACACATTCATATTTCCTTTCATAAAAAACGGGGGGAGGCAGGATTTCCCTGTCTCCCCCTGCTTCTTTCCTATTCAGCCCTGCGCTATGATAGCCCCCCATCTGACTGTCGAATGGATCACAGATTGTTATGGGGGAAGTCTTTGAGTTTCCGGTGCGTGTCTACTACGAAGACACCGACGCCGGGGGCATCGTCTACAACGCCAATTATCTCAAGTTTATGGAACGCGCTCGCACCGAGTTTCTTCGTGCCAAAGGGGTCGAACAGGACGTCTGGCTGCAGGAGGGATATGCCTTCGTGGTGAGCCGAACTGAGATCGATTTCCGCTCGGCGGCCCGTTTTAATGAACTTTTAACTGTATTAACGCAAGTGATTGAAGTGAAACGCGCATCCCTGCGTTTTTCGCAGCAGATCCTGGCGGCTGATGGACGACTGATCACCCAGGCCATGGTACAGATAGCCTGTGTCAGTCATCCGCAAATGAAACCTGTAGCTATACCTGAAAAAATCAAGGGAGTGCTGTTAAGTGCACGCTGAAATTTCGTTTATTGGCCTGTTTTGGCAAGCCAGCCTGTTGGTAAAACTGGTCATGATGACCCTGATGAGCATGTCTATTGTCTCGTGGGCGCTGATTATCCAGCGCTCCAAGGCGATCAAGGCGGCCAATCTCGCATCGGAACAGTTTGAAGATCGCTTCTGGTCAGGGGTCGATCTCAATCGCCTCTATCAGGAGTCCTCTTCCCGCCGCGATGACATCGAAGGCATGGAAGATATCTTCTACTCCGGCTTCAAGGAGTATGCCCGCTTGCTCAAGGCCGGTGCCCGTGGTCAGGATGCGGTGATGGACGGTACCTACCGCGCCATGCGCGTCTCCCTCTCCCGTGCGGTGGATGAACTTGAATCCAACCTGCCGGTGCTGGCGACCATCGGTTCCATTAGCCCCTATATCGGTCTGTTCGGTACCGTGTGGGGGATCATGAACGCCTTTATCGCTCTCGGTCAGGTGCAGCAGGCCACCTTGCAGATGGTGGCACCGGGTATCGCGGAAGCGCTGATCGCGACCGCCATGGGTCTGTTTGCCGCGATCCCGGCGGTCATTTTCTACAACCGCTTCTCCAACAAGGTCGAGCGGCTGGAAAACGCCTACGCCAACTTCATGGACGAGTTCACCACCATTCTGAACCGTCAAATTGCACAGCAGCAGGGTGATCAGTAATGCAAACCTATCAGCGGATCCGGCGCAAGAAGGTGGCCGAGATCAACGTGGTTCCCTATATCGACGTCATGCTGGTGCTGCTTATCATCTTTATGGCGGTCACGCCGGTGATCACGCAAGGGGTCAAGGTGGATCTGCCACAGGCTGAGTCCGAGCAGTTGCCGGAAGATGCCAAGCCGCCCTTCATCGTCAGCGTCAATACCGAAGGCGAGTATGTCATCAAGGCTGGCGAAGCCGATGATGAGCCGGTGCCAAGCGGCACGCCCGAGGCGATGCAGCAATACATCACCGAAAAAGCCATGGGCTATCTGGCGATCAACCAGAATGCCCCCGTGGTGGTCGCGGGTGACAAGGCCGTGCGCTACGAAGAGGTGATCCTGTTGATGGTGGCCCTCAAGAATGCGGGCGTGCCTCAGGTTGGCCTGATGACAGATCCGGTGAACTAACGGAGATGGATGTGAAGCGTGGTATTTCCGGTTATCTCATCGCGTCGTTTCTGCTGCACCTGATCATCGGCATCATCCTGTTTGTCGGGCTCGATTTCAGCAAACCGAAACGACCCGAATCGAAGGGGCAGATCGTCAATGCCGTCATGCTCGATGAGAATTTCCTCAACGAACAGGCCAAGCAGATCCAGCAGCAGAAATCTCAGCCCAAGCCTCAGAAGGTAGAGAAAGAGAAGGATAAGGAAGACACGGATCTCGCCAAGCGCGAGCTGGCTCAGAAACAGGAGCAGCTTCGCATCGCCGAGACCAAGCGCAAGCAGGCCGAAGAGGCCACCCGCAAGGCCGAGGCCGAGAAGCAGAAGAAAGTGGCCGAGCAGAAGCAGGCGGAAGAGAAGGCCCAAAAGGCCGAGGAAGCCCGCAAGCTGGAAGAGCAGAAGACCAAGAAGGCCGAAGCCGAGCGTAAAGCGGCGGAAGCCGAGAGCAAGGCGCTGGCGCTGAAGAAGAAAAAGGAACAAGAGAAGAAAGAGGCCGAGGAGAAGGCCAAGGCGGCAGAAGCCAAGGCCAAGAAAGCGGAAGCTGACAAGAAGGCCAAAGCCGAAGCCGAGAAGAAAGCCAAGGCAGAGGCTGAGAAAAAAGCCAAAGCCGACGCCGAGAAGAAGGCCAAGGAAGAGGCTGACAAAAAGGCAAAAGCTGACGCAGAGAAGAAAGCCAAGGCAGAGGCCGACAAGCAGGCCAAGATCGCGGCTGAGCGCAAGCGTAAAGCAGCCGAGCAGGCCAAGCTGCAAAAAGAGATGGAAGAGATGATGCAGCAGCAGCTGGCGGCTGAGGCGAATGCCCGCAGTCAGGCAGCATCGGCAGCAGCGCAGGGTGAAGTCGACAAGTATGCGGCGCTCATCAAGGCCACTGTTGAGCGGTATATGATTTTGGATCCCACCATGCGGGGCAAAACATGTACTATCGGCGTACGTCTTGCGAGCAGTGGCTTTGTCATATCGGTAGATAACGGCCAGGGTGACCCGGCGGTCTGTCGCTCCGGTAAGGCAGCTGTCCTGAAAGCCAATCAACTGCCAGTGCCGAAGGATCCTGCGGCATTCGAGATGTTGAAGGAATTTAACCTGAAGTTAGAACCGAGTATCTAAGCGTGATAAAACGAGGTTGTTTACAAGTGGTTGGCAGCGTCTCGCAGAGAAAGGAATTTAACCGCTCATTTTTATTGGAACCGAGTATTTAAGCCATGATCAGAAAAGTATTTTTTGCTTTGGTTGGCTGTTTGTTGCTGGGCCAGAGTGCCCAGGCGGCCCTGGACATCGTCATCACCGGCGGTATTGATAGCGCACGCCCCATTGCCGTCGCTCCCTTCAAGTGGGAAGGCAACGGGCAGCTGCCGCAGGACATCGCGGAAGTGGTCTCCAACGACCTGATGCGCAGCGGCAAGTTCAAGCCGCTGGCCCGTGGCCAGATGCCGCAGACCCCGAGCAGCAGCAGCGAGATCAACTTCGCGCCCTGGGCTTCCCAAGGGGTTGAAGCCGTGGTGGTGGGTTCCATTTCGGCAGTCGGTGACGGCACCTACAAGATCAACTTCGAGCTGGTCGATGTGCTGAAAGGCCAGCTGGCCAAGGCGCAAGGTGGCGAGAGCAACGGTTACATCCTGGATAGCCGCATGGCAACCATCCCGGGTGCCCAGATGCGCCAGTTTGCCCACCGCATCTCCGACATCGTCTATGAGCGTCTGACTGGCGAGCGCGGTGCCTTCCTGACCCGTCTGGCTTACGTCTCCGTACAGCAGGGTACCCAGTTCCCGTACCAGCTGCGTATTTCTGATTACGACGGCTACAACGAGAAGACCCTGCTGCGCTCCCGTGAGCCGCTGATGTCTCCCTCCTGGTCGCCGGATGGCAGCAAGCTGGCTTACGTGAGCTTCGAGAACCAGAAATCCGAAATCTACGTGCAGGATATCTACACCCAGCAGCGCAGCCTGATCACCAGTTTCCGTGGTATCAACGGGGCGCCGGAGTGGTCTCCGGATGGTCGTCGTCTGGCTATCGTTCTCTCCAAAGATGGTTCACCGAACCTCTATGTGGTTGATGTCGCTAGCAAGCAGCTGACCAGGGTGACTACCAGCCGTGTGATCGACACCGAACCCTCCTGGCTGCCGGACGGGCAAAATTTGTTGTTCACCTCTGAACGTGGTGGCAAACCCCAGATTTATAGCGTAAATTTGGCGACTGGTATGACTCGCCGGATGACTTGGGAAGGTGAATCCAACCAGGGTGCATCCATTACTCCTGATGGCAAAATCATGGTGATGGTAACCCGTGTTCAGGGGCAATACCGTATTGCCCGTCAGGACATGGAAAACAATGCCCAGTTGGTCCTGACTCAGAGCGCACTTGACGAGTCCCCAAGTGTGGCACCCAATGGCAGCATGATCATTTATGCCACCATCTATCAGGGTCGTAAGAGTCTCGCGTTGGTGTCGACTGATGGTCGCTTCAAGGCTGTGCTTCCGACCAGTAGCGGTGAAATTCGTGCACCAGCTTGGTCGCCCTTCTTGAATTGATAAAAATCCAATTGTTTTTTGTTTTGTTATAAAGGTTTAAGGAAATAGCATGCAACTCAATAAACTGCTCAAGGGTTTGGCCATCGCACTGCCACTGTTCACCCTGGCCGCTTGTAGTTCTTCTTCTGATTCTGACGCCGCTGGCGCTGAGTCAGGTATGACCGACGGCATGGGCGGTGTACAAACCGGCGGCGCCAACGGCATGTTGTCCCCGGAAGAGCAGATGCGTCAGAAGTTCGAAGCACTGCAACGTGACAACGTGATCTACTTCCCGTTCGACGGTTACGATATCCAGGGTCAGTACGCTGATCTGCTGGATGCCCACGCCAGCTACCTGCGCGAGCGCCCGAGCGTTAAAGTCCTGATCGAAGGTCACGCCGATGAGCGCGGTACTCCGGAGTACAACATCGCCCTGGGCGAGCGTCGTGCCAAGGCTGTAGCCAAGTATCTGCAAACCCTGGGTGTGCAGGCCGAGCAGCTCTCCATCGTCAGCTATGGCGAAGAGAAGCCGCTGGACATGTCCCACACCGAGGATGCCTTTGCCAAAAACCGCCGCGCGGTTCTGGTGTACTAAGGTTTGAACCGAACGAAGTTCGTTTATATGCAAGCGGCCATTTCGATGGCCGTTTTATTTGCACTAAACGCCAAGGTTTGATCCGAATGAAATCTGTATAAGCGAGCGACGATGGCGCTGGCCGTTTTATTTGCACTAAACGCTAAGGTTTGATCCGAATGAAATCTGTGTACAAGCAAGCTGTTGTTGCGCTGGCCGTATTGGTTGCTCTGAATGCGCATGCGGCGGCTCCTGTCAGCGATCTGGGCGGTGACTCGGGTGGCGGGGTTGTCCTTAGCGGCAACAACGGCGCCATTGTGCCCACCGGTAGCCTGGAAGATCGGGTTGCCCTGCTGGAGCGCACCCTCAATGCCCGTCTGCGGCTGCAAGCTGAATTGCAGCAACAGGTCGACTCCCTGCAAGGGGAGGTTTCCGAGCTGCGTGGCCAGCTGGAGCAGCAGACCTACCAGATGGAACAGTCGCAAGAGCGCCAGCGTCAGCTCTATCAGGAGCTCGACAAGGTCGCCAGCAGCCAGCAGGCTGCTCCGGCGGCAGCGGCCCCTGCAGCTGCCGCTACACCGGCTGCCGCAGCCAATTACTCAACCAATCAGGATGAGAATCAGGCCTACGACGCTGCGGTTAACATGGTGCTCAAAGAGAAGAACTACGACAAAGCCATTCCGGCTTTCCAGGGCTTCATCAAGCAGTACCCCAATTCGGGGTATGTGCCCAATGCACACTACTGGCTCGGCCAGTTACTGTTCAACAAGGGTGACAGAGCCGGTGCCTCGGCCCAGTTCTCGACCGTGGCCAATAAATACAGCAAATCCCCCAAGCGTGCCGATGCGCTGCTGAAGCTGGGTATGCTGGCGCAGCTGGATGGCAAGAAGGCGGAAGCCAAAACCTTCTATGAACAGGTGATCAAGGGCTATCCCAACACCTCGCCAGCCCAGTTGGCCAAACAGAGTCTGGCCAAGCTGTAACATTGCTGTATGTCACTGTTTTCGTAACGCCACTGTAAAAACAGCCCACATTTGTACGCACAGTGAGCAAACGGATTTAAATTACGAATTTTCTGTTGCACCGGAAATTTAAATCCGTAATATAGGCCGCCGTCAGAGCCGAAGCAGTAATGCAGTCGGAACTGGTCGTGGTGAGGGTCGTTAGCTCAGTCGGTAGAGCAGTTGACTTTTAATCAATTGGTCGCTGGTTCGAATCCAGCACGACCCACCATCT
>NZ_JAPDCD010000021.1:29654-83411 GCF_027705695.1 Aeromonas sp. QDB62
TGGGTCGTTAGCTCAGTCGGTAGAGCAGTTGACTTTTAATCAATTGGTCGCTGGTTCGAATCCAGCACGACCCACCATCATTTCAAGAATCCCAGGTCGTTTAGCTCAGCTGGGAGAGCACCTCCCTTACAAGGAGGGGGTCACTGGTTCGATCCCAGTAACGACCACCATATTTGTAGTAAAAAGCGTAAGAAAAAGCTGAAATCTGTAGCAATGTTTCAGAGAAAAATCCCCACTCAGGTGGGGATTTTTTTTGCCCGCAATTCAGTACTTCAACATCTTCTGTTGCTGTCGTGACGAGCCGAACGCCAGCTCTTATCGTGCCACACCGCCACACTGCCACACTGCCACACTGCCACACTGCCACACTGCCACACTGCCACACTGCCACACCGCCACACCGCCACACCGCGCCTCCTCAACTCTGCTCTGCCGAGATTGCCCGACGGCCACCGATAGAACTCCTGTCCAGCGTGATGCTGACCATGTGAATGCCAGCAATAAAATAAACGTCAGCAATAAAAAGGGCAGGCCAAGGCCTGCCCGCAAGGGTGCGCAAGGGGTTACATGATCCCGCGGATCAGGATCCCGCTGATCAGCAGCGGCGCCACCACGCGCCAGCACCAGAGCAGTGCCAGACGCAGGGCGGGTGACAGGCCCGCAGGCAATATGGCATCACCCAGTCGCCAGCCCAGCAGCAGGGTCAGTACCAGCCCAAACAGCGGCATCATCAGATTGGAGGTGAGGTAGTCGAGCAGCTCGAAGATGGTTTTGCCAAACAGGGTCAGATCGCTCCATGGACCGAACGACAGGCTCACCGGAATGCCGGAGGCCATGATGAGCAGAGTCAGCACCCGGCAGGCGCCACGACGCGACCAACCCCACTCCTCGGTGGTGAAGCGCACCAGATGCTCCAGCATGGAGATGGAGGAGGAGAGCGCGGCGACCAGCAGCAGCAGGAAGAAGACCACACCCAGCCCCTGACCGAACGGCAGATGACTGAACACGGCGGGCATGGTCATAAAGGTGAGACCGGGGCCTGCAGTGGGATCGATGCCGGTAGAGGCCAGCGCCGGGAAGATCATCAAGCCCGCCAGCACCGAGATGATACTCGCCAGGGTGACGACCCAGACCCCGGAGCGCACCACCCCTTCGCTATTGGGCAGGTAGGCGCCATAGGTGGTGTGTACCCCAAGTCCGATGGAGAGGGAGAAGAAGGCCAGCCCCAGCGCATCCAGTACGCTCTGGCCGGTCAGCATGGAGAAGTCCGGCAGCAGCAGCTGGCGCACGCCCGCCATGGAGCCCGGCATGGAGAGGCCGACCCCCACCAGCAGCAACATCATGATGAACAGCGCGGGCATCATCCAGCGCAGCGCCCGCTCCACTCCCTTCTGAATGCCCCCCTGTACGAACCACCAGGTGAGACCTGCGAAGATCAGATGGGTCAGCGCTGGCCACCAGGGGTTGCTGACATAGCCGTTGAACAGGGCGGTCAGCGCACTTCCCTCGCTCAGGTTGAGCTTGCCTGCCATTGCCAGCGCGGCGTAGCCCACAGTCCAGCCACCGACCACGCTGTAGAAGCTGTAGATAAAGAAGCCGCAGAGGATCCCCATATACCCCATCCAGCGCCAGTTCGGCCCCACCAGCTTGCGGAAGGCGCCGAGCACCCCGCGCTGGCTATGGCTGCCGAGCAGGGTCTCCCCGACCTGCACCGCTACCCCCAGGGTGAAGCTGAACAGCAGAAACACCAGCAGGAAGGCGCCACCGCCATTGGTGGCGGTCACATAGGGAAACTTCCAGATGGCACCAAGGCCAATCGCGGTGCCTGCTGCGGCCAGCACATGACCAAGACGGGAAGACCACTGAACCTGGCTCATACAACCTCCGGGTAACACGACATCGAAGCAATACTCCTGAGTAGCAATAAACGACAGACAACAAAAAGGCCGCCCGAGGCGACCTTTGCAATGAACATTCAGAAAACTGTGCGTGCAGGGTCACCTCTCTTGCGAGCTAAAAAATCGACCAAACAGCACGAGGATGGAAGACATGGGGTGACAGCCTGAAAACGAGTGAGGGAACAGCCTAAACCATGGAAAGAATAATTGACACATAAAATCAAAATTTTTTTATGTGGGCAGCTATCACCACACTTCCACTGCGTACCACTCGATGGACAAGCCTGTCGCCGGGCTACATCTTTGCTACCCAGTGGCTATTTACTGGGCGATAATCGTCAAAGCTTCTTATGGAACTAGTGGCCACCACATGGTGCTGACGGGATAAAAAATATGACAGGATGTCGTATGAGATGGATGGTGTTGCCCTGGTTGCTGACCTGCCTGAGTGTGTCGGCGCAGCCCGGGCTCACGCTGCTCAGCCACGATTTACCCCCTTTTACCGAATACCGCGACGGCAAGCTCGACGGATTCGCCATTCGCCTGATCGATGAGGTGCAGCAGGAGCTTGGCACCCGTTATCCGGTGCGGATTTACCCGCTCAAGCGGGCGCTGGCGCTGGCGCGGGTCGAGCCCGGCTATGGCCTGTTCGTGGTTCAGCGACTCCCGGAGCGGGAGTCCCATTTCAAATGGGTGGGGCCACTTTTTATCAATCGGGTCTTTATCTATCAGGTACCCGGGAACCGTCACCCGCTGACCTCGCTGGCCCAACTGCGGGATCTGCCCAGAGTGGGCGTGGTATTGGGCAATGCGGATGATGTGCGGTTGACCCACGAAGGGTATACCAATCTGGTGCGCTACCAGACGGTCGCCGAGGCGATAGATCGGCTGATGCTGGGCAAGATCGATGCCTTGCCGATGGCGGAGCTGGTGATGGATGCCACCCTCGACAAGATGGGGCTATCCCGCCGCAGCGTGGCCAGCAGTGGCGTGCTGCTTCATCAGGCCGGTCTCTATATCGTCTTCTCCAAGGGGACGGATGATGCCGAGATCACCCGCTGGCAGCATGCCCTGGATGCCGTCAGAGCAGCACAGGGGCGGGCCGGTGGGCCCACCCGCGAAGAGTAACCGTCACACCAGACCGCGCACCAGGATCCCGCCGATCAGCAAGGGGGCAATCCAGCGCCAGCAGTTCATCAGCAGGTGATTCCAGTGGGCCGACAGCCCGTGCGGCAATGCCTTGCGTCCCAGCTTCCAGCCCAGCAGCAACGTCACCATCAGGCCGAACAGCGGCATCATCAGGTTGGAGGTGACAAAGTCCAGCAGCTCGAAGATGGTTTTGCCAAACAGGGTGGCGTGTTGCAGCGGGCCAAACGACAGGCTGACCGGAATGCCGTTGAGCATCACCACCGCCGTGATGGCGCTGCAGGCTGTGCGGCGTGACCAGCCCCAGGTTTCGCACAGGAAGCACTGCAAATGCTCCAGCAGCGAGATGGCCGAGGAGAGTGCTGCAAAGACCAGCAGGGCGAAGAAGATCACCTCAAGCACCTGACCGAACGGCAACAGCTGGAACACCGCCGGCATGGTCATAAAGGTGAGGCCGGGGCCGGCGGCCGGGTCGATACCGGTCGAGGCCAGTACCGGGAAGATCATCAGGCCCGCCAGTACCGCCACCATGCTGGCCAGCAGCACTACCCAGAGGCTGGAGCGACCGACCCCTTCGCTGGTCGGCAGATAGGCACCGTAGGTGGTGTGAATGCCAAGACCGATGGAGAGGGAGAAGAAGGCCAGCCCCATGGCATCGAGCACCCCGGACATCCCCAGCTTGCTGAAATCAGGCATCAGGAAGTGACGCACCCCCTCCATCGCATTGGGCAGGGTAAGGCCAAAGGCGACCAGCATCAGGATCATCAGGAACAGGGCGGGCATCATCCAGCGCAAGGTGCGTTCCACCCCTTTTTGAATGCCCCCTTGCACCACCATCCAGGTGAGGGCGGCAAACAGCAGGTGGGTGAGGATGGGCCAGACATCCCCGCTGACATAGTCATTGAAGCGGGCTGTGAGGGCCGCCGCATCACCATGGTTGAGATCGCCGGAGATGGCCATGCTGGTATAACCGAGCGTCCAGCCGCCCACCACGCTGTAGAAGCAGTAGATGAGCAGGGTAGAGATCACCCCCATTACCCCAACCCAGCGCCACTGTTTGCCGAGCAGCTCGGAGAAGGCACCCACTACCCCGCGGCGGCTCATGCTGCCGAGCAGGGTCTCCCCCATCAGTACCGCCACCCCCAGCGTGAAGCTGAACAGCAGAAAGACCAGCAGGAAGGCGCCGCCGCCGTTGACGGCGGTGACGTAGGGGAATTTCCAGATTACGCCTATACCGACAGCGGAACCCGCAGCGGCGAGGATGTAGCCGAGTCGGGATGACCATTGGGACTGCTTCATAAGAACTCCAATCGAGCGCCCCTTGTCGGGGGCAGAATGGCGCTCATGTTACGGAGGTCGCTGCGCAATCACTACGACGGTTATCAGGCACAAATGCGATTTATTGGCATGATTGGCTAATTTTATTCTGATTTTTTCCCAATCCTGCCACCAAATAAAAACCGGAGCACTATTGCTCCGGTTTGGCCTCTGACAACTGCTCGTCTGCTGGCTAGATCACCCCCAGCTCCCGCAGCCGCTCCATCAGATAGCTGTGGGCGGTATGGCGCTCGGAGAGCACCACATCCGGGCGCGGATGGAGGAACAGCGGCAGCGAGATGCGCGATTTGCTGGCACTGCCCCCGGTCGGGTTGATGACGCGGTGGGTGGTGGAGGGGTAGTAGCCGCGAGAGGCCTCCTGCAGCATGTCGCCGATGTTGATGATGAGGGTGCCAAAGTCGCACGGCACATCCATCCACTCGCCATCGGAACCCTTCACCTGCAGCCCTGGCTCGTTGGCAGCGGGCAGAATGGTGAGCAGGTTGATATCTTCGTGGGCTGCGGCGCGGATGGCGCCCGGCTCCTCGGTGCCATCGAACGGCGGGTAGTGCAGCACTCGCAGCAGGGTCTTCTGGCTATTGTCGATCATCGAGGAGAGGGAGCAGCTGTAGTGAGCGGCGATATCGTCCGGGGTGTACTGCTCGACCCAGCCCAGCAGCTCGGCGGCCAGACCGTTGGCGAGGCGGTAGTATTCCATCGCCTGCTCTTTCAGCTCGTCCGGCATCTGGCCCCAGGGGTAGAGGTGGAAGTACTCCTTGAGGTCTTTCTGGCTATGGCCCTTGGCCACCTCCGACACCGACGGCGGGAAGTAGCCATCCTGAGTCTCGCGGTTGAACAGGAAATCCTGCTTCTGCTCGCTCATGAAGAAGCGATACCAGTTGTCGTAGATGGACTGCACCAGCTCTTTCGGGATGGGGTGGTTGGTCAGCACGCCAAAGCCGGTGGTTCGCAGGGATTCGGTGAAGCGTTGGGCCGCATCGGGTGAGCGGTAATCGACGGTCAGGACTTTCATTGTTTTTGTTGCGCGCCAGTTAAAAGATGGCGCAGTTTACCTTGCGCCTGATAACAAGGAAAGCGGGTTGGCCGCCCCGCCTGGCACAGCCTCAAATAGTGACAAAAACATCAAAAAAACAGCCCAAATCCGCGCGGACGCACATCCCTTGTTATGGCCTTTTATCCTCTCTAGAATGCCGGTCACTGTCTTTTCCGGAGTCTGTTCATGTCCCCCAAAATCCTGTTGCTGACCCTGCCGGTATTGCTGGCGGGATGCAGCTCCCTGTCAGAAGACGAGTGCCGCACCATGAGCTGGTACAACCTGGGTTATCAGGATGGATCGGAGGGCAAAACCCGTCAGGCGACCCGCGATTATGTTTCGTCTTGCAGCGAGTATGGTCTCAGAGTGGATGAGGCCGAGTGGAAGCGGGGCTACGACAAGGGGCTGGAGCTTTATTGCATTCCCGAGCTGGCCTACAGCAAGGGCAAGGAGGGGCAGGAGTACCGCGGGGTGTGCCCCAACGATGCCAGCTTCCTCAAGCAGTATCAGCGCGGCTATGAAGAGTACCAGCTGGCCGCCCGCTTGCGGGAGATCAGCGAAGAGCTGGAGCGTACCGAGCGGGATATCGATGCGCTGGAGCGCAGCATCCGCAGCGAAACCAACACGGAACAACGCGACTATTATCGGTCCAAGCGCAACCGCGCCATTCGCCACTACGAGTCCCTGCGCTACGAATACAACCGTCTGCGTTACCCGGATCGGGTGATCCAGTTCTCCTTCGGCGGTTAATCCCTCTATTCATGGCCAGCCAGCGTGCTGGCCATGTTGCATCTTGTCAGATCAGGGCAGAACCCAGCGCTGCAATGCCAGTGCGATGCCATCCTCGTTGTGGTCGGCGGTGACCTGGTCGGCATGACTCTGGATCTGCGGGGCCGCATTGCCCATGGCGACCGCCAGCCCCACCTGTTCGAACATGCTGATGTCGTTGTTGTTGTCACCAAACGCCACCACCTGCTCCATCGCAATCCCTTCACTGGCCGCCCACTGGGCCAGCCGGTTGCCCTTGCTGCAACCCGGCTGCACCAGCTCCACCGCATAGGGGGCTGCCCAGTCACGGGTAAAGGGCATCTGCTCGACCACTTCGCCCATAAAGGCATGCAGGCGAGCCGGATCCTGATTGAACAACTCCAGCTTCCAGACCGGGTTGTCGAGCCAGCCAGCCAGCTCCTCGACCGGGTGGATCGCAATTTTGAGGTGCGCTGGCTGATTGGCTGACCAGCTGCGGATCCGGGTGACATGCTCCTCGCAGCCGATGTAGCCGATCCCCTCGCTCAGGTGGAACAGGGCCCCCATCTGCTGTGCCTCGACCGCGTCCAGCAGCTCGGCGAGCGGGGCAACCGCCAGCGGGTCGCCGCTGAGGATCCGGTCCTGCACCGGATCATAGAGATAGGCGCCGTTGCTGCAGATGAGAGGGGTATCGAGCGCCAGCTCATGGTGGAAGGGGCGCGCCGTCATGTAGTGGCGCCCCGTGACCAGCAGCACCTTGATGCCATGGGCGCGGGCTTGCGCCAGTGCCGCCCGGGTGGCAGACGAGATCTTGTGATCCCGGGTCAGCAGGGTGCCATCCATATCGAGCGCGATGGCCTTGTACTCACTCATAGCTCCTCCAGCGGTGTCGAGCAGTGCGGGGTGGCAGTGAGGCTAATACGTGCAGCCGTCATCCATGTCACCCCAACAGTCATGGGCAGATGGATAAAGTCCCAAAACTATCAATAGCATGCAAGGACCAAGCGCCATCGTGCCGTCAGGTTGTGATCGGGCGCGGAGTTATGGCAGGTGCATGGCAGATACCAAAAACAACAAAGCAGGCGCCGGGATGCCTGCTTTGTTGCCTTCGGGGAGGGGGTTCTCTCGTTCCAGTCCGTCATTTCCCGATAAGGTAAGACGGCTGATGGGGCTCTTGACCCGGTAAGGTCCTTCACCGCAGAGACCCGGTCAGGTATCTGCTTTGCCACCGGAAGATGTAACCATAGTATCCCTCCCGTGCCGGTGAGTGGTTGCAAAGTAACCACTTTTTTCGGTTGTTTTTGCAATAGTTCACCCTTAATCTAGGAAAAGTGGATTAGTCATTGCAACGAGGAAGGGTAAATGCTGAAACTTGATCGCATAGACAGACATATTCTCGAGCTGATGCAGGAAAATGGTCGCATCAGCAATCTGGAGCTGGCCGAGCTGGTAGGGCTTTCGCCGTCCCCCTGCTCCCGCCGGGTCAAGGCGCTGGAGGATGCCGGTCTCATCGACACCCACGTTACTCTGCTCAACGCCCGCCAGCTTGGTCTCACTCTCACCGCCTACATTCACATCTCCATGGACCGGCACACGCCGGAGCGGTTCGAGAATTTCGATCGCGCTATCAGTGAACTGCCGGAAGTACTGGAGTGTGACCTCATCACCGGTAACGATGCCGACTACCAGCTCAAGGTGGTGGTGCGCGACATGGAGCACTACCAGCACTTCCTGCTGGACAAGCTGACCCATATTCCGGGGGTGACCGGGGTGCGCTCCAGCTTCGTGCTGCGCCGCATCAAGCACAAGACGGCGCTGCCGCTCAACCATCTGGGGTGAGTCATCCTGCGCGGGATGGTGGTCGGTCTGACATATAACTGGCTGCCGCTTCTCTTTGCGGATTTGAGCCCGCGCAAACAGCTTGTACAAATGCCCATATAAACAGAAAGAGGAGGCCGGTGGCCTCCTCTTTCTGTTATGCGGTATTGGTTATTCGGTTCTGGATTACTTGTCGCTGTGACGGGGTATGGCGACTGCCGTAGTCAGACGCTGACCTGGCTGATGTCTTCCACCTGCAGCAGCCAGCCGGTCTGCTCTTGCTGCGGTTCGCCGCTGACCCGCAACCGCTCACCGGTCGGCACCCACTGCCCTTCGGGCAGGGAGACTAGCAGGCTCTCGCTGCCGTTGTCGAACAGCCAGCGATCTTCGCCCAGCGATTCAATCAGATAACCTTCCATCTCCACTCTGGACTCGGCTTGCCAGGATGGCGCAACGGAATCACGGCTCTCGATGAAATCCCCCTGAACACCAAAACTGGCTAGCCCCCACAGAATGGAGAGCCCGACGAGTGATGTCTGCATCTTGTCTCTCCTCTTTTTGGAACTGTGCTGTTGGAACTGTAGGGCCAGTATGGGAACAGAAAACTGAGCGCACCATGAACAAGGTGGCAAAGTGCAGGCGAGATCGCGAAAAAATCCGGCCAACTGGCCGGTTGTGTCATTTTATGGTGTCTGGATCACACTATTTGGCGGCTTCTTCTGCCATCCGTTCGGCTCTTGGCTTATTCGTCCACATGGCTACCCCGCGATGATCCTGGCAGATCCCCTCTGCCACGATGGCGCGAACCCGGGTGCCATCTTTGCATATGGCCTGCCAGGCGTCGGCATCATCGATGGTGAGCGAGTTGGGCGGCGGCGTGGTTTGGCAAGCCGTGAGCAGCAGGCTGCACAGGGGGAGCAATTTTGTCATGGCTAACTCATCGGGGTCTCGGGGCGATGGAGGGTTGGGAGGATAGGGATGGCCTCGCCATCCGGGCTTCGCTCCCCAGCTTCTGTGATTCACGGTTAATGGGCAAGGGGTCACTGACGGGCGTTGAAGCCGCTCAGCCGGGGCTTGCCCTGCGCCCTCCTTCGGCCTAAGGTGAGGCCGTTTTTACTGCCTCATTGAAGGAGCGTTTTCATGTCCACTCTCTATCCCCGCGTCGGTGTCGGCGTCATCCTGACCAATGCTCAGGGCCAGGTTCTGCTTGGCAAACGCAAGGGGAGCCACGCCCCCTACTGGTCGATCCCGGGCGGTCATCTTGAAGTGGGGGAGAGCTTCGAGTCGGCGGCAATCCGCGAGGTGGCCGAGGAGACGGGATTGCAGATCCACGGGCCCGAGGTGGTGGCGGTGACCAACAATCTGGAGACCTGGCGCGAGAGCGGGTTGCACTATATCTCGGTCACCTTGCTGGCACAGGCTGAGGGCGAGCCGCAACTGCTGGAGCCGGAAAAGTGCGAAGGGTGGGTCTGGTGCGATCCGCGCGAGTTGCCCGAGCCCCATTTCGACGCCAGCCGTCAGTCCATCGCTTGCTGGCTGGCGGGACGTTGCTACTTGCCGAGTGATGTGCCAATGGTGTCGGCTGAATCAATCAGACTGTCATAAAACGATCATCGTGCTGTCATAATATCTCCTCTCCATCGGGGGAAGAGGGATGAGGGAGAAGAGCGTGGGACAGGTATTTATTCAGTTTTTGTGGCTCGGATGCATCAGTTTTGGCGGCCCGGCTGCCCATATCGGCTTTTTCCAGCGCACCTTCGTCGAGCGGCTCGGCTGGCTGACGCAGGCCGAGTTTGCCCGGCTGCTGGCGCTGTGCCAATTGCTGCCGGGGCCCGCCTCCAGTCAGCTCGGCTTTGCCATCGGTCGCCATCGCGCCGGTCTGGGCGGGGCGCTTTGTGCCTTTATCGGCTTTACCTTGCCCTCCTTCCTGTTGCTGCTGGCGGCAGCCGTCGGAGTGGGCTTGCTGGGCAACAACCTCTGGCTCGATGCAGCCCTGCACGGCCTCAAGCTGCTGGCGCTTATTGTGGTGGCCGATGCGGTGCTCACCATGAGTCGCCAGTTCTGCGCCACGCCGCTGACCCAAGGGATCATGGTAGCGACCGCGGCCGCGCTCTGGTGGCAGCCCGGCTTGCTGACCCAGCTGCTGATGCTGGCGGGAGCGGCGCTGATCTGCGCTCGAAACCAGCAGGGGGCGAGTCGTTTGCATGCTACCGCCGAGCCGTCTTCAGCCACTATCCGTCATCCTCACAGGCCGACCCTGCTGCTGTTTGCCGCCCTCTTTATTGGCCTACCGCTGCTCGGCGGCCCTCTCGGCCCTCTCGGCACGCTTGGCCAGCTGATGGCCGACTTCTATCGCGCCGGTAGTCTGGTGTTTGGCGGTGGTCATGTGGTGCTGCCGTTGCTGCAAGAGAGCGTGGGCCACACCCTCAGCCAGCAGCAGTTTTTGACCGGTTACAGTCTGGCGCAACTGGTGCCGGGCCCCATGTTTACCCTCGCCACCTATCTCGGCGCCCAGCTGTTGCCCGAGATGCCGCTGATCGGGGCCCTGTCTGCGACCCTGGCGCTCTTTGCGCCCGGCTTTCTGTTGCTCTGGGCGGTGGGTCCCTGCTGGCAACAGTGGCTGACCCAACCCCGTCTGGCGGGGGCCGTCATTGGCATCAACGCCTCCGTGGTGGGCTTGTTGTTGGCGGCGCTCTATCAGCCGGTGTGGCAGAGCGCGGTGCTGGCACCGACCGATCTGGCGCTGGCGGCCATCGGCTTTTATCTGCTGCGGGTGGTGAAGTCGCCGGTGCCGGCCATCGCGGCCCTGTTGGTGATGGCCACCATCTTACTGGCGTGATGCCGGTGAAAGCCCGATAAAAAACGGCGCCTCCGTGATGGAGGCGCCGTTTTTATTGCGATGGGTCAGCCGCTTAAGCGTCGGGATCGAAATCCAGACTCAGGCTGTTGACGCAGTAGCGTTGGCCAGTCTCGGTTGGGCCGTCCGGGAAGACGTGGCCGAGGTGAGAGCCGCACTGGCGGCAGGTGATCTCCACCCGCTTCATGCCGTGGCTGCTGTCTTCGGTGTAGTTCACCGTCCCCTCGATGGCCTTGTCGAACGAAGGCCAGCCGCAGCCGGAATCAAACTTGGCGCCTGAGTGAAACAGCACGCTCTTGCAGCAAACGCAGAGGTAGTCACCGCTTTTGCGATTGTGGAGCAGGGCACCGCTGTAGGGTCGCTCGGTGCCCTTCTCCCAGCAGACGTGAAACTGCTCGGCGCTTAGCTTGCTGCGCCACTGTTCCGGGTTGTTACTGCTCATACCGACTCCTTGCCATCAATCACGGGGCCCAGCATAGCGGCTCCCTAAAGCTGACTCCAGTATGCCTGTTATGGTTTGCCCGCATTTGTGATCGAGGTGGCAGCCATGTCCGCACTGGATGCAGGGAGAAGCGCCTGCTGCGGTGGTTGGGCATCCTGCGCCGTGCTGGCCAGCGCCACCCGCTCCAGCAGCTTGAGGGAGTGGGCGCGACCGACCGCCACCTGCCGTTTGATATCATCGGGCAGGAACGGCAAGCCGTCGTTGGTGGCGGTGTCGATAGTCTGGATCCACTCCAGCCCTTCCCCCGGCGGCGGCAGGCGGAACTGGATATCGTAGTCGCTGGCGTTGAACAGCACGTACCAGCGCTCGCCGACACAGTTGATCATACCGATATCCATGGCAAATGCCTGACCCATGGGGGCGTGCCAATCCTGATCGGTGAGCTGGTGGCCATCCGGGTGATACCAGTTGACTTGATGGCAGTTGGGCGTCGCACCGTTCCAGCTGTCATCGCTCAACTGCAGATTGGAGAAGACGCAGGATTCGGCCCGCAGCGCCATCATCTGCTGGGTGAAGGCGAACAGCCGCTCGTCCTCCGGCCGCCACTGCCAGTTGACCCAGCTGATCTGGTTGTCCTGACAGTAGGCGTTGTTGTTGCCGAGCTGGCTGCGACCCATCTCGTCGCCGGCAAGGAAGTGGGGGGTGCCTTGTGACAGCAGCAGGGTGGCAATCAGATTGCGCTTCTGCTGCTGGCGCAGGCTGTTGACCCGCGGATCCAGAGTCGGCCCCTCTACCCCGTGGTTATAGGAGAGGTTGTTGCCGTGGCCGTCCCGATTGTCTTCACCGTTGGCCTGGTTGTGGCGCTGGTTGTAGGAGACCAGATCCTCCAGGGTGAAACCGTCGTGATAGCAGAGGTAGTTGACGCTGGTGTGGGGCGAGCGCCAGTTTTTCGGGAAGATATCCCGCGACCCCACCAGACGGGTGGCAAAGTCCCCCATCTTGCCCGCATCACCACGCCAGAAGGCGCGCACAGTATCGCGGTAGCGGTCGTTGATCTCCTGCCACTGGCTCGGGAACTGACCCAGCCGGTAGCCAAAGGGGCCGATATCCCAGGGTTCGGCGATCAGCTTGACCTGTGACAGCACAGGATCGGCCATCACCGCCTTGAAGAAGGCACCCATGGGCTCGAACTCGCCCGCTTCCCGCGCCAGTGTCACCGCCAGATCGAAACGGAAGCCGTCCACCTGCATCTCGGTGACCCAGTAGCGCAGGGCATCGAGCACCAGCCGCAGGGTGTTGGGGTGATCCAGATTGACGCTGTTGCCACAGCCGGTCACGTTGGCGTGACGGGTGTAATCGGGGCCGTGGGGGCCCGCTTCGAAGGCGTAGTAACCGGCGTTGTCAAAGCCCTTGAACGAGAGGGTGGGGCCGTCGAAGCCCGAGGCGGCGGTGTGGTTGTAGACCACATCCAGGATCACCTCGAGCCCGGCCCGGTGCAGCTCGCGCACCATGGTCTTGAACTCGATCACCGCCTCGTCCGGCTTGGTGCTGTAGCGCGGCTCTGGGGCGAAGAAGGCGATGGGGTTGTAGCCCCAGTAGTTGGTCAGTCCCAACTGCTCCAGTCGCGGTTCCGACATGAAGGCGGCCACCGGCATCAGCTGCACCGAGGTGACGCCGAGACTCTTGATGTGCTCGATGACCAGCGGGTGACTGATGCCAAGGTAGGTGCCCTGCAGCGCTTTGGGGATCCCCGGGTGTTGCTTGGTAAAGCCCTTGACGTGGGTCTCGTAGAGGATGGTGCGGGCCGGGCTGATCCCGGGCTTGCCAATTCCTTGCCAGTCAAAGCCGTCATCCACCACCACCGACTTGGCAATCATCCCGGCACTGTCCCCCTGATAGAGGGCCTCATCCCAGTAGGTGGGACGGCTGAGTGCCTTGGCGTAGGGGTCGATCAGCAGTTTTTGCGGATCGAACAGCATCCCCTCCTGCGGGGCGCCATAGACCCGATAGCCGTAGCGCTGACCCGCCTGCATGCCACGCACGTAGCCAAAGCGATATTGGCCACGGCGGCCGGGCAGCTCAAGTCGGGTTATCTCCTGCTCCTGTTCATCGAACAGGCAGAGCTCCACCTTGTCCGACTGGGGGGCCCAGACACAGAAGTGGCAACCGTTCTCGTCAAGGCGGGCCCCCAGCGGGTGGCCCACCCCTTTTTCCATTACAAGCATCAAGACTCCTGTTTGATGAACAAGGTCGCCAGCGGCGGCAGATCCAGCACTATGCTGTGCGCCATCCCCTGCCAGGGGGTCGGCTCGGCAGCGAACACCAGACCCACATCATAGTTGCTTCCCCAGTAATACTCGCTGTCGGTGTTGAGCACCACCCGATAGTGGCCCGCAGCAGGGACGCCGACCCGATACTCGAGACGAGGCACCGGGGTGAAGTTGCAAGCTACTACTATGGCCTGCTTGCCCTCTTTGTCCGCCCGCAGCCAGGCAAAGATGCTGTTGTCGGCATCGTTGTGATCGAGCCAGCGGAAGCCGGTCTGATCATAATCGGCCTGATACAAGGCAGGCTCATGACGGTAGAGATGGTTGAGGTCGTGGATCAACCGCTGCTGACCGGCATGCTTGGGATATTGCAGCAGATGCCACGGCAGCTGGGCATCGTGGTTCCACTCGTTGCTCTGGGCGATCTCGGTGCCCATGAAGTTGAGCTTCTTGCCCGGGTGAGCGTACATGAAGCCCATGTAGGCGCGCAGGTTGGCGGCTTGTTGCCACTCGTCACCGGGCATCTTGTAGAGCATGGAGTGCTTGCCGTGGACCACTTCGTCGTGAGAGAGCGACAGGATGAAGTTCTCGTCATAGTGATACACCATGGAGAAGGTCATGTCGTTGTGGTGGTAGCGACGGTGGATCGGTTCTTTCTGCATATAGGTGAGGGTGTCGTGCATCCAACCCATATTCCACTTGAAGCCAAAGCCGAGGCCGCCGAGGAAGGTCGGACGGGAGACACCGGCAAAGGCGGTGGACTCTTCGGCGATGGTCATGGCGTGAGGATACTTGCCGTAGACCTCTTCGTTGGTCCACTTCAACAGGCTGATCGCCTCATAGTTGTGGTTGCCGCCATCGACGTTCGGTACCCATTCGCCCTCGTTGCGCGAATAGTCCAGATAGAGCATGGAGGCGACCGCATCCACCCGCAGGCCGTCGATATGGAACTTGTCGAGCCAGAACAGGGCGCTCGCCACCAGGAACTGGCGCACGGTGTCGCGGCCGAAGTCATAGATGTAGGAGTTCCAGTCCGGGTGCCAGCCACGGCGCGGATCTTCATATTCGTAGAGCGGGGTGCCGTCAAAACGGGCCAGCCCGTGAGCATCGGACGGGAAGTGGGCTGGCACCCAGTCCAGAATGATGCCGATGCCGGCCTGGTGACACTGGTCGACGAAGTATTTGAAATCATCAGCCGTGCCGTAGCGGCTGGTGGGGGAGAACATGCCCACCGGCTGGTAGCCCCAGGAACCGCTAAAGGGGTGCTCGGAGACCGGCAGCAGCTCGATATGGGTGTAGGCCATCTCCTTGACGTAGGCGACCAGCTCCACCGCCAGTTCACGCCAGCTCAGGCTGTCGCCATTGGGGTGACGCTTCCAGGAGCCGACGTGCAGCTCATAGATGGAGAGCGGCTGCTCGCGCTTGTCGTTGTGCTGGCTGGCGATCCACTCGGCATCCTGCCACTGGTACTGGGCGTGGTCATAGACCACGGAGGCGAACGACGGATACTGCTCGCAGTAGAAGCCGACCGGGTCACTCTTGTGGGGCAGCCGATGACCAGCGGGATCTTTCAGTTCGAACTTGTAGCGATCCCCCGCCTTGAGGCCCGGCACAAACAGCACCCAGTGACCGCAGAGACTGCGCTGCATCGGGTGGCGACGGCCATCCCAGAAGTTGAAATCGCCGATCAGGCTCACGGCGGTGGCGCTCGGCGCATAGACAGCAAAGCGCACCCCTTCCACTTGTTGGCCGAGATGCTCCACGGTGCGCAGCTGGGCGCCAAGGGTGTGGTAGAGGTTTTCCGGCTGGGCGGTCAGTTCGGCCAGGCCTGCCCAGGCGGCATCCTGAAACTGATAGGGATCGATGACCTCGGTGGTGGCATCTTGGTAGCTGGCGAGCAGCTGATAGGGGAAGGGGTTTTTGCGGCGGGTGAAAACAGTTTCAAAAAGACCCGATTCATCGGTGGGCGCCAGGGTGGCAACAACCTTGCCCGACTTGAGATCCTTGACGCGAACTTCGAGGGCATCAGGCAACCAGGCGGTCAGTTTGAGGCCGGGCCCATCCGGATTGGCCTGCAGGCCTAAGTGAGAGAAGGGATCGGAACAGCGGGCAGCAACCAAACGTTCAACGAGCATCGAGATTTCCTTTCATGACAGAGCATCCACTCCGGCCGGGGCCGGAGTGGATTTAGGTGAGAGTGCTGTGAGAGACAGAGTCTCAACGACTGGCCTCATCACGGGCCTGGCTCATCTTGCCGGCCAGTGCCTTGAGTGCCTCATTGGCAAAAATATCTTCCAGATCGGCAGAGAGCTTGCGGCGCCAGTTGGGGTATTCGTAACTGGTGCCCGGTACGTTGACCGGCTTGTCCATCTCCAGCCAGTCTTCCAGCTGGGTACTGAACAGGGCGCAGCTGCCGCGGGACATGTGGATCTGCAGACCGTGATTGAGTTCGGTGTTCATGCCGACCCAGTTCACGTCATGGCTGATGTTGTCAGAGATGACCTTGTGGGCATGCAAGCTGTCGAGGATCCGCTGTTTCGCCTGGTGGCGATCAGCATACAGGGTCTTCAAGACATCTTCATCTGGATACAGACCCAGTTGACGGCCGAGCGCCAGATCGTCGCAGTGCCAGAATCCTTTCAGGGTTGGCATGTCGTGGGTGGTCAGGGCTGACATCGCCTGCTCGGTGTAGTGAGCCGGGGAGATAAAGCCGCCATCCGCCTTGGAGCGTTCGAAGAAGAACACCTTGTAGGAGTGAACGCCGTTCTCTTTCAGCGTCACGTCGATCCCTTCCGGCACGGTACCGAGATCCTCGCCGATCAGCAGGCACTGGTTGCGGTGGGATTCGAGCGCCAGAATGCCCAGCAGATCGTTGACCGGATAGTAGATGTAGGCGCCCTTGGCGGCTGACTCTCCGGGCGGTACCCACCACAGGCGCAGCAAGGCCATCACGTGGTCGATGCGCAGTGCGCCGCAGGAGCGCATGTTGGCACGGAACAGATCGACCATCGGCTGGTAGGCCGCTTCAAACAGCTTGTTCGGGTTCATCGGGGGCAGGCCCCAGTTCTGACCGAGCGGGCCGAGCACATCGGGCGGCGCGCCGACCGAGGCTTTCGGGCAGTAGAGATCCTGGTTGGCCCAGATCTCGGTGGAGCCTTCGGAGACACCCACCGCCAGATCCCGGTAGATCCCCATCACCATGCCGGAGGCCTTGGCGCGGGCATCGGCTTGCGCCAGTTGCTCATCTGCCAGGAACTGCAGATAGAGGTAGAAGTTGACATCTTGCGGGTGCTCGGCCATCCAGGCGGCAACGGCAGGATTGTGGTAATCGCGCAGCTCCTGCGGCCATACCGGCCAGCCCCAGGCGTTTTCGCCCTTGGCATAGAAGTGTGCTTGCAGGGCATCGAAGGCCGCTTGCTGTTGCAGGCTGTCGCCACCGGCGGCTACGAAGGCATCAAAGGCGGCCTGACGCTCGGCGCCAAGGCTCGCTTCGTCGAACACCTGACGCAGCATGCCGAGTTTGGTCTGGATCACGCCGGTGTAATCGACGTTCTCCTTGGCGCGCAGATCGGCCAGATGCTGCTGGAAGGCAGGGCTTGCCACTTCCGCTTTCAGGCGATCGTTCTGCTGGAATTCGGGCACCGCCTCCACGTTGATATAGGCCACGTTGAGCCAGCGACGGGAAGAGGGGCTGTAGGGACTGGCGCTCTCCGGATTGGCCGGATAGAGGGCGTGAATGGGGTTGAGGCCGACGAAGTGGGCACCCCAGGTGGCCGCTTTCTCGACCAGCTGGCCCAGATCGCTGAAATCACCGATGCCCCAGTTGTGGCGGCTGCGCAGGCAGTAGAGCTGCACGCTCGGGCCCCATACCTTGCGACCATCGGCAATCGGCGGCTGCTTGTAGCACGCTTTGGGCGCGACGATCAGGCGCATGGCGGCCAGCGGCTCGTCATTGCCCTCTTCCAGCAGCACCAGCTGGTGATAACCCAGCTCCGGGGCCATCTCCAGAGTGACGCGATAGGCCTGGCACTCCATCTCTTCAAATTCGGCCACGCCGACCAGCTCACCTTCGATGGGGGTGAATTGGCCGGACAGCACAGCACCCTGCTCCTGCTGGAGCTGCCAGGTGAGGGCATCGTTGACGAATTCGATGGGGAGGCGAACTTCAAGGATAACGGCGTCGCCGGTGCGAACCACCATCACAGGATCCAGCGCCCGCAGCCAGTGCTGGCGATGCTCCTCTTCCAGCTGCTGCACCAGTGCGGCCTCGTCATCGACGCGGTAGCCCATGGCGCCCAGCATGGCGGCCTTGCTCTCTTCGGATACCTGGGCCGGGTGGCCCCAGGCATCGACATACTCGCTGGCGATACCTTTTGCGGCAGCCAGCTGTTCAATCAGGGTGGTCATAGTTTGAGAATTCCCGCTGTGGATTCTATCTATACTATTTTGATTAATTTTTATGGGTGGTACTTGAACAGTGGCTCTTTGGCCATGCTAAACCGCGCACATTTTTACATATCTATCATCACGGTTGTGTGACCGAGTAGGCACTATTGTTGATATCTGCGCGATGCCACGTTCTGGCACTTTTTTCGTCAAAATGTGGTAATCAGTTACATAAACAGAAAATTAATTTCACAGTTTTTCATGATATAGCGCAATTTCAGACAGAATGTTGGTTGACTCACCGGAGAGTTCTAGTAAATTTACAAGCGGAATTTTCTTTGACTACTGAACAGTTAGGTAACTAAATATGACTATCAAAGTAGGTATTAACGGTTTTGGCCGTATCGGTCGTTTCGTATTCCGTCTGGCCGCCGAGCGTGCTGACATCGAAGTTGTTGGTATCAACGACCTGATCGATGTTGACTACATGGCTTACATGCTGAAGTACGATTCAACTCACGGTCGTTTCAACGGTACCGTTGAAGTTAAAGACGGCAACCTGGTTGTAAACGGCAAAACCGTACGTGTTACCGCTGAGCGTGACCCGGCCAACCTGAAGTGGGGCGAAATCGGTGTTGACGTTGTTGCTGAAGCTACCGGTCTGTTCCTGACCGACGAGACTGCTCGTAAGCACATCGCTGCTGGTGCCAAGAAAGTTGTTCTGACTGGCCCGTCCAAAGACGCTACCCCGATGTTCGTAATGGGTGTTAACGACTCTACCTATGCTGGCCAGGACATCGTTTCCAACGCTTCCTGCACCACCAACTGCCTGGCTCCGATCGCCAAGGTTCTGAACGATACCTTCGGTATCGAGTCTGGCCTGATGACAACTGTTCACGCTACCACTGCTACCCAGAAGACCGTTGATGGTCCGTCTGCTAAAGACTGGCGCGGTGGCCGCGGTGCGGCTCAGAACATCATCCCGTCCTCTACCGGTGCAGCCAAAGCTGTTGGCGTAGTTATCCCGGAACTGAAAGGCCTGCTGACCGGTATGGCTTTCCGTGTTCCGACTCCGGACGTGTCTGTTGTTGACCTGACCGTTAACCTGAAGAAAGCTGCCACCTACGCAGAAATCTGCGAAGCGATGAAAGCTGCTTCCGAAGGCGCGATGAAAGGCGTTCTGGGCTACACCGAAGACGAAGTTGTATCTACCGACTTCCTGGGTGAGCGTCAGACCTCCGTATTCGACGCCAAGGCTGGTATCCAGCTGAACGACAAATTCGTTAAAGTTGTATCCTGGTACGACAACGAAATGGGCTACTCCAGCAAAGTTCTGGACCTGATCGCTCACATCTCCAAGTAATTTGGGATGCGCAATCGCGTAGCTTGAAAAAGGCGGCCATTGGCCGCCTTTTTGTTTTTCGGTTTCCCCTGATGACAGGAGTCCACATGCAATCCATTCGTCCCCTGACAGCCAATTGCAAGCTTGCCAACAATGCGGCCGGTCTGCCGGTTCTCACCATCAACAACGACTATGCCAAGGCCGAGATCAGCCTGTTTGGCGCCCATGTGCTGAGCTATCAGCGTCATGGCGAGCCAGCCTCCATCTGGTTGAGTGACAAGGCGGTGCTGGATGGCAGCAAGCCTGTTCGTGGCGGTATCCCGATCTGCTGGCCCTGGTTTGGCCCGGCGCCAGCTCGTGTCGGCAGTGGCAAGCCCTCCCACGGTTTTGCCCGCACCACCCTCTGGATGCTGGACGGGGTCTCTGATCACGCCGACGGCACGCTCGTTCACCTCTCTCTGCGCGACAGCGATGCCACTCGTGCCTTGTGGGATCACGCCTTCGAGCTGGAGCTGGACGTGCTGGTGGGCAAAGAGCTCTCGCTGGTGCTGACCACTCGCAACACCGGCGCACAGCCGCTGACTTATAGCGGTGCGCTACATACCTATCTGACCATCAGTGCGCCGGAAGCGGTGAGCGTGAGCGGTCTGGGTGAGCCCTATGCCGACAAGCTGACCGGACAGGATGCCAAACAGCAGGGTGCATTGACCCTGAACGGGCCGCTGGATCGGGTCTACTGGCAGCCAGAGGCGCTGGTGAGCGTGCAGGATGGTGAGCGCGAGACTCGGGTGGTGAGCGGCAACCACGACAGCGTGGTGGTCTGGACTCCCTGGTTGGAAGGGGCCACCGCCATGGCCGACATGAGCGACGATGGCTATCGCACCATGTTGTGTGTCGAGGCAGCTATCGCCGGCGAGGCGGGCGTGACCGTTGCGCCGGATGAGGAGCATTGCCTCTCCACCGTGATCATCTGAGCAGCATAGCGTTCAGATAAATAAAGAGGGCTCCCGCGGGAGCCCTCTTTGCATCTCGTGACGGCGGCAATCAGGCATTGCCCTGGGTCTTGAGCTTGAGTTCGGCGGCGAAGTTGAGCATCCGATCGAGGGGGATCAAGGCTTTGACCCGCAGTTCCTCGTCGACATGGATCTCGTGGCGCTCGGCCCCGTCGGTAAGGGCCTCCTTGATGGCCACCAGACCGTTCATCGCCATCCAGGGGCAGTGGGCGCAGCTGCGACAGGTCGCGCCATCGCCACCGGTCGGTGCTTCAACCATCTCTTTATCCGGACAGGCTTGCTGCATCTTGTAGAAGATGCCCCGATCGGTCGCCACGATCAGCTTCTGCTGGGGCAGCTCTTTGGCCGCCTTGATCAGCTGGCTGGTGGAGCCCACCGCATCGGCCAGCTCGATCACCGAGGCGGGGGATTCCGGATGAACCAGCACGGCGGCGTCCGGATTCTGCGCTTTCAGCTCGCGCAGGGCGCGGGCCTTGAACTCGTCATGGACGATGCAGTGGCCCTGCCAGCGCAGCATCTGGGCGCCGGTCTTCTTCTCGATATAGGCACCGAGATGACGGTCCGGGCCCCAGATGATCTTGTGACCCAGGCTGTCGAGGTGCTCGATGATCTCCAGCGCGATGCTGGAAGTCACCACCCAGTCAGCCCGCGCCTTGACCGCGGCCGAAGTATTGGCATAGACCACCACGGTATGGTCGGGATTGGCATCGCAGAAGGCGGAGAACTGCTCGATGGGGCAGCCCAGATCGAGGGAGCATTCGGCCTCCAGCGTCGGCATCAGCACCCGCTTGTGGGGGCTCAGGATCTTGGAGGTTTCGCCCATGAAGCGCACCCCGGCAACGATCAGGGTCTGCGCCTCGTGATCGCGGCCAAAGCGGGCCATCTCCAGCGAGTCACCAACGAAACCACCGGTGGCTTCGGCCAGCGCCTGGATCTCGGGATCCGTGTAGTAGTGGGCAACCAGTACCGCCTTGCGCTCCTTGAGCAGCGCCTTGATTTCTGTGGTCAAGGTCGTTCTCTGCTCGGCACTCAGGGGAAGAGGTTTGGCCGGAAAGGGGTAGTCCATCGCGACTACCGGCGGGACACTGCTCAGTGCATTGCTCATTGCGACTGTTCCATCAACGCTCGGGAAGGCCAAAATTATAACCAGAAGCCGACGACAAACCCATCACAAATCCGGTGAGCTGCAAGTTGACGAATATACTCAATTAATTCGTTGTCACGCTGCCATAAGGAGTTGTCGCATGAAGCAACGTTCCCTCAAGTTCAAATTGTTGTGCCTGACCATGGGACTGTTTCTGCTGACCGGGCTGGCCATGACCCTGTTGCAGTCAGCCTCTTTCAGTACCCTCCGTGGCATGGTGATGACCCAGACCAGCGATGCGCTGGAGCAAGAGGTCTCCCACAGCCTGCAGTATCAGGCTGAGCGCTATGCCATCCAGATTGCCTCGCTGATGCAGAACTCCTATCAGATCCCCCTGACCGTGACCGCCCAGATTGAAGCCGGGATGGTCAAGCCAGCGCTGCGGTTGTCGCGGCCCCAAGTCGAGTCTCTGCTCGGCAGCAGCTTGCAGCAGGCGAGTGGGATCAGCTCCATCTACGCCCAGTTTGAACCGGATGGTTATGACGGCGAGGATGGCAACTGGCTGGGTGGTGCCAGTCACTCGGTGGCGGGCAAGGGGAGCATGGAGATCTACTTCACCAAGGATCAGGGGGGCGCCGTGGCCCAGCAGCCGGTGGATGCCGCCGCCAGCGAGGCCAAGTTTGATACCTCTCTCAACGAGTTCGGCATTCGCAACAGCGAGTGGTATCTCTGTGGTCGCGATACTCGCCAACCCTGCCTGATGGAGCCCTATCTCTACGAAATCAGCCCGGGCAACAAGATGCTGATGACCAGTCTGACGGTGCCCATCCTTCACGATGGCAAGTTTGTCGGGCTGGCCGGGGTGGACATGAACCTGCCCATTTTCCAGCAGCTTGCCGAAACGCTGGGCAAGAGCCTCTATGACAACAAGGCCGATGTGACCATCGTCAGCAAGATGGGGCTGATTGTGGGCAGCAACCGCTATGCCGACAAGCTGGGGCGTCCGCTCAAGGAGGTGGGCCTGACCCTGCCCACCGGTCAGGCCGTGAGTAGCGACAGCGATTTTATTTTGCAACAACCGATCCGTATCGAGGCGGCCAATACCCAGTGGTGGTTGATGATCAAGGTGCCCAAGGCGTTGGCGCTCGACAAGGCGCGCACCATCAGCAGCGAGCTCGGCGCCCTGTTGGTGGATGCCCAGCAACAACAGATTGTTGCCATGGGCGGGATCACCCTGCTGGTGCTGGGACTGCTGGTCTGGTTTATCCAGACCATCACAGCGCCGCTTTCACTTATCAGCCGCCATGTGGGCCACCTCTCCAGCAATGAGGGGGACTTGACCCAGCAGATGGAGATCGACACCCATCAGGAGCTGATCGATCTTGGCGCCCAGCTCAATGCCTTCCTCGGCAAGCTGCGGGGTATGGTGCAAATGAGCAAGGGGATCGGCCAGCAGGTCTACCAACAGGCGCGGGAGATGAAACATACCGCCGACACCATGCGCAACAGTCTGGATGAGCAGAATCTGGAGCTGGAGAGCGTGGTGAGCGCCATGCACCAGATGAGCACCACGGCAGTCAGCGTGGCGGGTTATGCCGAGCAGGCGGCGCAGGAGTCGGAAGCGGCGACCCACCACATCAATACCGCCCAGCAGACCCTCAGCAATGCCCGTAACGAGATCCATACCCTGGTTGGTGATATGCATGAGGCGGATAAAGCGGTGGCGTTGGTGGCCCAGCGCAGCACCAATATCAGCCGAATCCTTGATGTGATCCGCGCCATTGCCGAGCAGACTAATCTGCTGGCACTGAACGCCGCCATCGAGGCGGCACGGGCGGGTGACATGGGCCGCGGCTTTGCGGTGGTGGCGGACGAGGTGCGGGCGCTGGCGACCAAGACCCGGGAGTCGACCGACGAGATTGGTCAGCTGATCGGTAGCCTGCAGACCGAAGTGAGCAGCAGTCAGCGTCTGATGAATACCGGTATCGAGCGCTCCACCACCACGGTGCAGGGCACCGAGCAGGCGTTCGAGGCGCTCAATCGGGTGGTGGCCCAGATCCAGCAGATCCACGACCACATCAGTCAGGTGGCCACCGCCGCCGAGCAGCAGAGTGCGGTGAGCGACACCATCAACCAGAACCTGATGCGGATCGGCGATACTGCCAACGTGATCGGGCAGGAGGCAAGCTCCAGCCATCAACTGAGCGAGGCGCTGGAGCAAGCGGCCACGGCGCTGGCCAGTCAGCTCGATCGGCTGCGTACCTGAGTGGCAGCCAGAGAGAAAAAAGCCCGCGAGTGATCGCGGGCTTTTTTATGGTTCGATGGCAGAGCGGCGTCAGTGGCGGGGTTCAACCAGCAGGATGTGGGAGTCGGCCCCCACCACCCTGACCTTGCTGCCCGCAGGTAGCGACTCATCGCAGCGCACCGTCCAGACCGTATCGTCCAGATGCACCCGGCTGGTGCCTTGCACGACATCATCCAGCAGGGTCAGCTCGCGGCCCATATAGCTCTGCATCCGCTCGTTGATGGTGCTGGCGGCATCCTGACCCGAGTTGTCACGCTGGTGCTGCCAGCGCCACCAGGCCCAGGTGGTGAGCAGGGATTGCACCGCAAACAGCAGCAGCTGCGCCTGCCAACCAAAGGGCCAGACCAGCAGCAGTAGGCCCACCTCCAGCGCGGCGATGCCGGTCCAGAGCAGGAAGCCCACCGAGCCGAGCACCTCGATGGCCAGCAGAATGAAGCCGAGCCCCAGCCAGTGCCAGTGGGTCAGCCCCTCGAACAGGGCTGTCATGACTTGCTGCCCTTGCCATCTTTGTTGAACAGCTCGGCCATGCCTGCCACCGAGCCAATCAGGCTGCCCGCTTCCAGCGGCATCATGATGATCTTGCTGTTGGGGCCTTCACCGATGCGGGCCAGCGCCTCGGTGTATTTCTGGGCCACGAAGTAGTTGATGGCCTGCATATCACCCTCGGCGATGGCCTGTGAGACCATATGAGTCGCCTTGGCTTCCGCCTCGGCAGCCCGCTCCCGCGCCTCGGCGGCGAGGAAGGCGGCCTGACGTTCACCCTCGGCCTTGAGGATCTGGGACTGCTTCTCGCCCTCGGCTTTGAGGATCTTGGACTGGCGCACCCCTTCGGCCTCTAGTACCTCGGCCCGTTTCTGGCGCTCGGCCTTCATCTGGGCGTTCATCGCTTCGACCAGCGCCAGTGGCGGGCGCACATCTTTAATCTCGATACGGGTCACCTTGATGCCCCAGGGGGCGGTGGCGGCATCCATGGTGCGCAGCAGCTTCTCGTTGATGGTGTCGCGCTGGGAGAGCATCTCGTCCAGCTCCATGGCACCGAGTACGGTCCGCATATTGGTCATGGTGAGATTGCGAATGGCGCTGGTGAGATCGTTGACCTCGTAACCCGCTTTGCGGGCATCCACCACCTGCACAAAGCTGATGGCGTCGATGGTGACGTTGGCGTTATCGCGGGAGATCACCTCTTGCGCCGGTATGTCCAGCACCTGCTCCATCATGATGATCTTGTGGCCGACCCGATCCACGTAGGGGATCAACAGGTTGAGACCCGGGGTCAGGGTGCGGGTGTAGCGGCCGAAGCGCTCCACCGTCCAGTTGTAGCCCTGGGGCACGATCTTGATGCCCGCGCTCAGGGTGGCGAGCACCAGGAACACGAAAATCCCTAGCACAATCAATGATTCATTCATCATTTAGCTCCTTATGAAACACAGTCCATAGCCTATGGTCTGGCGTCAGGTACCACAAGTGACTTCGTACGCCTTTGTCATGAATTGGCTTTGCTAATTACCAAAACGCATTAAAAAGCATTTTTTATTATTTTGAGGGATAAGCTGCCCTGCCTATAGTCGCCCCATATTAGTCGTGTTCCGAGGGATGGGCCGAAATGGATTATTTACCTATGTTTGCCAAGTTGGAAGGCCGCCCGGTACTGCTGGTGGGCGGGGGCGAGGTTGCCCTGCGCAAGGCGCGCCTGCTGCTGGCGGCCGGCGCCCGACTGACCCTGGTCTCCCCGGAACTTGAACCGGAATTTTCGGAATTTACCGGTCGTTTCACCCATCTGGCAGAGCGCTTCACCCCGGCCCATCTGGCAGGTCAGATTTTAGTTGTGGCGGCGACCGACAACCTCGAAGTCAACGCGCTGGTTTATCAGAGTGCCAACCAGCTGGGTCTGTTCGTCAATGTGGTGGATGACCCCAAACGTTCCAGCTTTATCTTCCCCTCGATCATCGATCGCTCGCCGCTGATGGTGGCGGTCTCCAGCGGCGGCAAGGCGCCGGTGCTGGTGCGCCTGTTGCGCGAGCGGCTGGAGAGCCTGCTGCCGCGCCATCTTGGCGGGCTGACCGAGCTCTCCGGCCGGGTTCGTGACAAGGCCAAGCGGGTGCTCTCTTCTATCTCCGACCGTCGCCGCTTCTGGGAGCGCGCCTTTGCCTCCAACACCCTCGCCAGCCTGATTGAGAAAGCCGATTGGCAAGGTGCCGAACAGTGGCTGAACGATGGCCTCGACCAAGCGAAAAGCGAAGTGGGCGAGGTGGTATTGGTCGGTGCAGGCCCCGGCGAACCGGGCCTGTTGACCCTCAAGGCGCTGCAACAGATTCAACAGGCTGAAGTGGTGCTCTACGACCAGCTGGTCTCTGCCGAGATCCTCGATCTGGTGCGCCGTGATGCCACTCTGGTGTCGGTTGGCAAGAAGGCGGGCGCCCACAGCGTGCCGCAGGAGGAGACCAATCGCCTGCTGGTGGACTACGCCAAGGCGGGCAATCGGGTAGTGCGGCTGAAAGGGGGAGATCCCTTTATGTTTGGCCGGGGTGGCGAGGAGCTGGAAGTGCTGGCCGATGAAGGCATCCCCTTCTCGGTGGTGCCCGGTATCACGGCGGCTGCCGGTGCCACCGCCTATGCAGGTATCCCACTGACTCACCGCGACCACGCCCAGAGCGCCGTCTTTATCACTGGGCATTGCCAGAAAGAGGGCAAGGAGCCCGACTGGCAGCAGCTCGCCGCCACCAGTCAGACCCTGGTCATCTACATGGGGTTGATGCGCTCCGAGCATATCCAGCAGCAACTGGTGGATCACGGCCGAAGCCAAGCCACCCCCATCGCCATCATCGAGCGTGGCACCACAGCTCGCCAGCGGGTGCTGACCGGCACGCTGGTTGATTTGGCGGAGCTGGCCAAACAGGCGGTGAGCCCATCGCTCATCGTCATCGGCGAAGTGGTTGCCCTGCGTGAGCGACTCGCCTGGTTTGGGGAAAAAAGCGGGGAAAAGAGCGGCGAGCAGCAGCGCGCTAACCTGGATCTCGATGGCTGCGACCTCAAGCTGGTGCAGCTTGCCTGAGAGCAAAGAGCTATTTGATGCGGCTGCCAGTGCGGCCGCGCACTGAACCACCCAGCGCCTTGAGCAGGCGCATAAGCAATGACCCGAGGACCAACATGGACCGTGAAAGATTGACGCACTTGCAGCAGCTGGAAGCCGAGAGCATCCATATCATCCGCGAGGTGGCTGCCGAATTTGAAAACCCGGTGATGATGTACTCCATCGGCAAGGACTCCTCCGTCATGCTGCATCTGGCCCGCAAGGCCTTCTATCCGGGCAAGATCCCGTTCCCCTTGCTCCACGTCGATACCGACTGGAAGTTCAAGGAGATGATCAAATTCCGCGACGAGACCGCCAAGAAGTACGGGTTGGATCTGATCGTCCACAAGAACCCGGAGGGCCTTGCTATGGGTATCAACCCCTTCGTGCACGGCAGCGGCAAGCACACCGACATCATGAAGACCGAGGGGCTCAAGCAGGCGCTCAACAAATATGGCTTCGATGCCGCCTTCGGTGGCGCCCGCCGCGACGAGGAGAAATCTCGTGCCAAGGAGCGGGTCTACTCCTTCCGTGACAAGTCCCACCGCTGGGATCCGAAGAACCAGCGTCCGGAGCTGTGGCGGGTCTACAACAGCCAGGTCAACAAAGGGGAGAGCATCCGGGTGTTCCCGCTCTCCAACTGGACCGAGCTGGATATCTGGCAATACATCTATCTCGAGAACATCGACATAGTGCCGCTCTACTTCGCGGCCATGCGTCCGGTGGTGGAGCGCAACGGCATCAAGATCATGGTGGATGACGAGCGCATGCCGCTGACCGCCGAGGATGAGGTGAAGCAGGAGCTGGTGCGCTTCCGCACCCTCGGTTGCTACCCGCTGACCGGGGCCATCGAATCCGATGCCACCACCTTGCCGGAAATTATTGAAGAGATGCTGCTCACCACCTCGAGCGAGCGGCAAGGGCGGCTGATTGACCACGATCAGGCCGGCTCCATGGAGCAGAAGAAGCGTCAGGGATATTTCTAAGGAGTCGTCAGCATGAACAGCCATATTCAGACCGCCATCACCGAACAGGGCATCGAAGCCTATCTGCATGCCCAGCAGCACAAGAGTCTGCTGCGTTTTCTCACCTGCGGCAGCGTGGATGACGGCAAGAGCACCCTTATCGGCCGCCTGCTGCACGACTCCCAGCAGATTTATGAAGATCAGTTGAAAGCGCTGGAGTCCGACAGCCAGAAGCTTGGCACCACCGGCGAGAAGCTGGACCTAGCACTGCTGGTAGACGGCTTGCAGGCGGAGCGCGAGCAGGGCATCACCATCGACGTGGCCTACCGCTATTTCTCTACCGCCAAGCGCAAATTTATCATCTCGGATACCCCGGGCCATGAGCAGTACACCCGCAACATGGCGACCGGCGCTTCCACCTGCGATCTCGCCATCATCCTGATCGACGCCCGCAAAGGCGTGCTGGATCAGACTCGTCGTCACAGCTTTATCGCGAGCCTCTTGGGCATCAAGCAGTTCGTGGTGGCGGTCAACAAGATGGATCTGGTGGAGTTCAGCCAGGAGGTGTTCGAGCGCATCAGTGCCGATTACCGCGAATTCGCCAGGAAGCTCAGCGTCGACACCATCCATATCGTGCCGGTCTCGGCGCTAGACGGTGACAACGTGGTCAACCAAAGCGACAAGCTGGCTTGGTACGAAGGCGAAACCCTGCTCTCCTTGCTTGAAACCGCCGAGGTGGAGCGCGAGCTGGAGCGTCATCCGGTGCGCCTGCCGGTGCAGTATGTGAACCGCCCCAACCTCGATTTTCGTGGTTTCGCGGGCACGCTCGCCTCCGGCATTCTGCGGGTCGGCGACAAGCTGGCGGTGCTGCCGTCGGGCAAGGAGAGCACGGTGACTCGCATCGTCACCTTCGACGGGGATCTGGAGTACGCCCTGCCGGGTCAGGCCATTACGGTCACCTTCGCCGACGAGATCGACATCAGCCGCGGCGACCTGCTGGTGGATGCCGCCAACCGTCCGCAAGTGACCCAGAACCTGCTGGCCCATATCGTCTGGATGGGGGAGGAGTCCCTGCAACCGGGCCGGGTCTACGACGTCAAGCTGGCCACCAAGAAGAGTCGCGGTCAGGTGGAGGCGATCCGCCACCGCATCGAGATCAACAAGCTGGATGAGCTGCCTGCCAGCGAACTCAAGCTCAACGAGATCGGCCTGTGCGAGCTGAGCCTTACCGACCCGGTGGCGTTCGACCCGTATCGGGAGATCCGCGATACCGGCAGCTTTATCCTGATCGACCGGCTGACCAACGTCACCGTCGGTGCCGGCATGATCGTCGAGGGCTTGGCCGCGAAAGCGGTAAAAGGGCACTACAGCGAGTTCGAAATCGAGCTCAATGCGCTGGTGCGCAAGCACTTCCCGCACTGGCAAGCCCTTGCCATCGGTAACGACACAAGCAAGGAATAAGCCCATGACCTGGCAACAATCCCTGGTGCTGGGTCTGCTGGCTGCTCTCGTGGCCCTGCTGATCCAGGGCAAACTCCGCCCGGCGCTGCTCTTCTCGGGCGCCGTGCTCATCACCTACCTGAGCGGGCTGGCGGATATCAATGCCGTGGTGGCGGGCTACACCAACAGTGCCCTGCTGACGCTGGTGCTGTTGCTGCTGGTGTCGCTGGCGGTGGAGAAGACCCGCATCATGAGCTGGTTCGCCAATCTGGTGGGCACGGGTTCATTCAACAAGGTGCTGGTGAAGGTGTGGTTCTCCACCGCCTTCCTGTCTGCCTTCGTCAACAACACCGCCGTGGTGGCCTCCATGCTGGGAGCGGTCAAACGCAACCCCAACCATGCGCCGTCGCGACTGCTGCTGCCCATGTGCTTCGCGGCCACCTTTGGCGGGGTGCTGACCCTGATCGGCACCTCCACCAACCTTATCGTCAACAGCTTCCTCATCAAGATGGGGGCGCCGCCGCTCGGCATGTTCGACTTCTTTATGGTGGGGGCGGGCACCCTGCTGACCGGTCTGGTGGCCGTGCTGCTGTTTGCCCGTCACCTGCCGGTGCAGGATACCGAGATGAGCCGGGAATCTGGCTACTTTCTCGAAGCCAAGGTGGGCGCCGGTTCACCGCTGGCGGGGCGCAGCGTCAAGGAGAACGGCCTGCGCAGCCTGAAAAGCCTCTATCTGGCGGAAATCATTCGCGGCGATCAGGTGATCTGCCCGGTGCAGCCGGAACACGAGCTGCACGAAGGGGACATGCTGCTGTTCTGCGGCGACGTGGAAAGCGTCGGCGTATTGCAGGAGATGAAGGGGCTGGATCTCTACGGCCAGCACCGCCTCAACGGCCAGCATCTGGTGGAGGTGATCGTCAGCCACAGCTCGCGGCTGGTGGGTCAGACCATCAAGGATGCCGAGTTTCGTACCCACTTCGATGCGGTGGTGCTGGCGGTACGCCGCGGCGAAACCCAGCTTACCGGTGGCCTCGGACAGATTGAGCTGCACGCCGGTGATACCCTGCTGCTGGCCCCCGGCCCCCAGTTTGCCCGCAACAAATCGCTGGGGCGGGAGTTTGTGGTGGTGAGCGGGCTGGAAGCCTCCACCCGTCTCGATGGCAAGCGCAGCGCCGCCGTGGTGCTGGGGTTTCTCGGGGTGCTGGCGCTCTCGGTATTCGATCTGGTGCCGCTGTTCAAGGGGTTGCTGCTGATGCTGGTGGCGCTGCTGCTCACCCGCATTCTGACCCTGGACGAGATCCGCCGCCGCTTTCCGCTGGATATCTGGCTGGTGGTGGGCGGGGCGCTCGCCATCGCCGATCAGCTGGAAAAGAGCGGACTGGCGCGGCTCATCGCCGACTGGCTGATGGGGGAGTTCAACGGTGCCAGCCCCATCATCGCCTTTATCGGTATCTATGTGTTTACCCTGGTGCTGACCGAGCTGATGAGCAACAACGCTGCCGCCGCGCTGGCCTTCCCCATGGGTTACCAGCTGGCGCTCAGCATGGATGTCTCGACCATGCCGTTTATTCTGGCGGTGCTGTTCGGGGCGAGCTCCAGCTTTATCCTGCCCTACGGCTACCAGACCAACCTGATGGTCTATGCCGCGGGCAACTACAAGATGCCGGACTACCTCAAGCTGGCCCTGCCGGTCTCGCTGGCCTATAGCCTCGGGGTGATTGTGATGGTGCCCCTGCTGTTTCCGTTTTAAGGCGTGAGCGCCAATCAAGGCGTGTTGGATGAGCAATACCATGGCATCAGCACGTTGTCGGCTGATAGTCCGAGGCGGCTCCCCGTGGTTCCGAGCAGTTTAAGTTTTGAGGCGTGAGCGCCAATCAAGGAGTGTGGGATGAGCAATGCCATGGCATCAGTAAGTTGTCGGCTGATAGTTTGAGGCGGCTCCCCGTGGTTCGGACAGTTTAAGTTTTGAGGCGTGAGCGCCAATCAAGGAGTATTGGATGAGCAATATCGTGTGGCACAACCATGCCGTGGACAAACAGAGCCGGGCCAAATTGAAAGGGCAAAAGCCGCTGGTGATCTGGTTTACCGGGCTCTCGGGGGCGGGCAAATCGACTCTGGCGGGGGCGCTGGAGCAGGCGCTGGCGGCACAAGGCAAGCACACCTATCTGCTGGATGGCGACAATGTGCGCCACGGTCTGTGCGGGGATCTCGGCTTCGACGATGCTGCGCGGCAGGAGAATATCCGCCGGGTCGGCGAGGTGGCAAAACTGATGGTGGACGCGGGTCTTATCGTGCTCACCGCCTTTATCTCGCCGTTTCGTGCCGAGCGCGAGCTGGTGCGCAGCCTCTTGGGCGAAGGTGAGTTTGTCGAAGTCTTTGTCGATGCGCCACTCGCCATCTGTGAAGAGCGCGATCCCAAGGGGCTCTATAAAAAAGCGCGGGCAGGGGAAATTCGCAACTTTACCGGTATCGACTCCGCCTACGAGGCACCGGAGCAGCCGGAAATTCATCTGCTGAATGCCGGTAAACCGGTAGATACGCTGGTGGATGAGCTGCTGACCGCCCTGCGGCAGGGGAACTACCTGTAGTTGGATCGGAAGAACGTATAACAAGCGCCCGGCAGCCGTTAAGTTGGCCACCACAGGCGCTGATGGGCTGGCGGCAGCCACTATAAGCAAAAGTTGGGTCATTATCGGAAAACCCATAAATCCAGCTGATAGTGGCGCCGACAAGCCTTGAGCCACCCCAAGGCGGTCGATAGCAACCCCGCAAAGGGATCTTCCGATCCTTGCTTATATCGCGGCAGGGTTATTCGAGATTGTCCGAATACGCTGCGCTATTCGAACCTACGGGCTAGGTTTTCATTCATTCTATGAATTTGAGGGGTAGCCTTATTTATAACGTAATTTTTTAGTGGAAAAATAGATAATTCATAGGTTGATGTATGTGAAATTAAACGAAATAGGGATGGAGACCATCCCTGATAATAATGTGTGTGTATGGTTGTGCGTTGTTAAACTTGGATTTTGTATCCTGCGGCTTTGAGTTCTCGGATTATAGAGTATGCCTGCGATTCGATAGATGTGTCTATTTTCTTGTATACGATACCCGCTAGGTCACTGGGAATTGAAACATCACCTTTGTGTAGACAGCTAACTCTTTTTCGGCCGAGTCTCCCAACAAAATAACCGAACTCAAAAATGACATTGGGCCTTGCACGAGACTCCTTTTTTCTGTCTCCATCATGGAGTGCTTCTTGATCTATCGTATAGGCGATCTCATCTGGAGTGAGGAGGATGAATGCATATCCAACATCGCTGTGTTTTTCAAACTTCTCTATGATTGTTGCGCCAGCATCGACTTGGCGGTGTAGCACTATAGGTTGCAAACCAATCTCGTGAATAAATCGCTCCACATCATTTTTTAGCTCTGAATCATGTCCGTGAACGATGAAAACTTTGTTGGAAAGTGCTGGTGATGTATTTTCGCTTCCGGTTTTGTTTAGTTCACCAAACAAGTCTTCATGTAATGCATCGCGGGTATTTTCAAGGGCTTTTAAAAAGGATGATTTTGCTCTCTCAAAATTTTCAGGTTTAAAACCTGATGTTGGAATGTCGCTAGCAACAGCAGCAAGCTTTGCCGCTGGACTGTTCCTTTCCATTAATTTGTTTACGATATTTAATGAGCGGGTTTTCCACTCTAACCACTCCGCCTTATCTTTACCACCGAAATCACCTCGGAAACTCTCGTTTGGATAGCAAAAGTTTCCAAAGTTGAATTTTTTTCCCTCTTCTATTAGATGTTCCAAAACTGCTATCTGGCTATCCATTTTATTTCTCCTAGAGGCCTAAATAATTTTATAAGCAAGGCGGAATCTGCTTTTAGGCTATCCAGCGCGAATGTAGATATTGAGCTGATGGAGACCCCTTCAAAATTTACTGCAGCGTAACATGCTGCTTTGCTTGCTTGATTCCGCCTAGTCGGTGCAATGACTATCGTTCGTTCAGCCAGATTATCTCGTCTGTTGGAGTTCGCTACGCTCTGCACCAACCTGCAAAAACCACGCTACCGCCCCTGAATTTCAGCCTCCAGTCTGCTGCTTGTTTCCTGCGTTTTGGCACTGGTTTGGCTCATGGCTGACTCCTGCGAGAGGTTGCCAAGCGGCTATGTTACCGAACGGGGCTGGGGTGAGAAGTACAAGCGGGCGTTTTTCTGAGCAAGATCAATAAATTAATAAATAACGGACGGCGATATAACCGCTCAACAGCGGGCGCCATCAACGCAGGGGAAAATCGGACGGTGAAAGCGGGTGTGCCACCCTCTTGTTGGCGGACACTAAAAAACCCTATGGGCCTGCTGGCCCATAGGGTTTTTCTGCGGTGATTGTTTGTGTGGTGGTTATCTGGCTTGGCGAACCGGCACGGCGCGGGTGGTGGCCACTTCGTAGCGGCTTTGGCTCGCCGGGGCGGTTTTCTGGAACTGGCGTACCAGCCGGTCGAGATCGCTCAACTGGTTTACCAGCTGGGTGATGCCGTGCACGGCATGCTGGCTGCCGACGCTGGAGTCATCGGCCAGGGTCTTGATGCTGAGCACGTTGCGGTTGATCTCGGCGGTGACGTGGAACTGCTCCTGCACCGCCTGGGCAATCTGGCCGCTGCCGGAGGCTACTTGCTGCAGCATATTGTTGATCTGCTGGAGTATGGTGCCGGTCGCCGAGGCTTTTTGCTGGCAGCTCTCGGAGAGTTGGCAGCCCTTCTCCATCGCCTGCTCTGCATCCCCGGCGCTGGTTTGCAGCTCGGTGATCATCTTCTGGATTTCGCTGGTCGAGGATTGGGTCTTGATGGCGAGCGAGCGGATCTCGTCGGCCACCACCGAGAAGCCGCGACCCGCTTCGCCAGCCCGGGCCGCTTCGATGGCGGCGTTGAGGGCCAGCAGGTTGGTCTGGTTGGCGATGTTGTTGATCACATCGAGGATGCCGTCGATATCGCGGCAGTGGCCGACCAGCGCGCTGATGACGACCTTGGAGGTGGTCAGCTCGCTGTTCATGCCCGCCACGGCAGCCACGGTTTCGGCCACGCTGTGGTTGCCGCTCTTGAACAGGTCGGCGGTCTTGTCCAGCAGGCTGGAGGATTCGCTGGAGCTCTGGGACACCTCGCGAATGGACTCGGACATCTCGGTCACGGCGGTCGCTACCTGATTGGTTTCGGCCTGCTGCTGTTGCAGGTTGTCGGTGATGGACTCGGCGTTGCGCAGATCCCCCTCGGCGGCCAGCAGGATCTTGCTGCAGGTCTGCTGGGTGCGGGCCAGCACGGCGTTGAACTCGGCCTGATTCATCACCATCGAGAGTTCGATGGCGGCGATGTTGTCCACCTTGTTGGTGTAGAGCAACTGCATCAGCGGGTTGTCAAAGCGGCTGCGAGCCAGCTTGTTGAGCTTGCCGAGGCGGCGGGAGAGGGCATTCAGGGTGATGGCCGCTATCGCCAGTGGCAGGGCGGCCAGCGCCAGTTGCCAGTTCATATCGTGGTTGTAACCCAGCGCCAACATGGCGATCAGGCTCAGCAGCAGGCAGAGGTTGATGGTCAGGGCATGGGAGAAGGTGGGCAGCTTGAGCGCCAGCGGCAGCTTGTCGTTGCGAAGGTCGGCATAGACCTTCTCGGCCCGCTGTTTGATCTCTTCGCTCGGGGCGGTGCGCACCGACTGATACTCCACCACCCGGCCGCTGGCATCCTTGATGGGGGTGACAAAGGCGCTGACCCAGTAGTGATCGCCACTCTTGCAGCGATTTTTCACTGGTCCCATCCAGCTCTTGCCTTCGCGAATATGGTTCCACAGATCGGCAAAGGCCTGTTTCGGCATGTCAGGATGGCGCACCAGATTGTGGTGTTCCCCCACCAGCTCGTCGAGCGAGAAGCCTGCTATCTCGCAGAACTCATCGTTGGCATAGGTGATGCGGCTCTCCAGATCCGTGGTGGAGATCAGGCTCTGGTGGTCTGGATAGAGGCGTTCTCTTTGGGTTACCGGTTGATTGATTCTCATGGCCATGCTTCCGAGCTGTGGTGGTTGAAGTTTGATCTGCATCAAGCTTCAAAGCAAAGGGCGGGCCATCAATTACGTTAAATGATTTTTGTGTCAATAAAGGGGCGCAGCCACTGAATGTGGCGCTGCTGTCGTTGCAATGTGCAAAAAACGAGCGGCAAGGGGCGAGGGGATCTGCATTTTGCACCTCACTTTGCTGAGTGAGGTGCAGTGATCGGGAGCTGTGGTGCGTCGGTGGGCGTGTTCCCCCATCGACGATCAGAGGGCGGCGTCAGGGGTGGGCGGTGTGGTCTCGCTGACCTGATGCTGGACCTCGATCTGGATCCCCTGCACCAGCACGGTTTTCAGATCCTGCAGGTACTCCTCCAGCGGCGACTCTTGCAGCAGCTGGGCGAGTTCGTTGCCCACCGGGGTGAGGCGGTAGTAGAGCAGGGTGATGTTGTGCTGCTTGCACTGCAGCCGCCAGCGCTGGTTGCCGAACTCCAGCTCGACCCCGTCGGCGGGCAGCGGGCCGGACTCCAGTTCCGCGCGGTGTAGCAGCCCCAGTTCAAACAGCTGCAGCAGGGCGTTGTAGGGCAGCCGGTATTTGCCAAGGCCGAGGCGCGTCGCCTTGGCGCGGCTCAGCAAACTGGCCCCCTTGTGCAGCCCCAGCAGCAGCCGTTGCTCGTCGCTGCCCGCATAGTGGCAGGTGAGGGCGCAGACTCGCTGGAACAGCATGGCTTCGCGCTGGGTCATCTCTTTGAGGGTGGAGAGCGCCCGGATGGAGAAGCGGCCCGGCGTGGCTACCTCGATGGCGAAGATGCGGCCCCATAGCTGCTGCATCGGCACCATGCTGATATCTTCCGCCAGTTGCAGGAAGCGGGTCAGCCAGTCACTGTCCATCTCCCCGCCAGCCGCGGTCTCTTCGCAGTGGCGGGAGGCCATCACCATGATGGCTTCCAGATTGCGCTGGCGGGCGGCTTGATCCGCCAGATGGCGAAAGGTGGCGCGCTGTTCGAAGGTGCTGTCGCTGTTGCGGGTGAGCATGCCGTCGATGCCGCGACTGCGGGCCAGACGCAGGGTCTGCTCCTGGCTGCTCAGGATCGAACTCTCTTTTTTCGGGGGGGGGAGGTCTGCCATGCTGACTCCATTCGCACAGGTTCTGGAGCTGAATGTTACTCCAACCGGGATGCCAAGATAACAAAGCGGCCTCCGTGGAGGCCGCTTTTTTTGCAACGGGAGGATTACTCCTCGTAGACGCTCACCTCGACCGCTTCCATCGAATAGGAGGCGGTGGCCATCTCGTGGCTGGAGCTGACCGTGCGCATCTTGCCTTTCACCCAGATGGCATCCCACAGATCATCCACCGGCGCACCCTTGGGGTAGCTCACATAGATCACCTGATTGGTGGGGGGCGGCGGCACATGGATGCAGGCGCCGAAGTAGGGCACCAGCAGGAAGGCGGTGATCTTCTTGGCATCCCCTTCCAGCGGCACCACGAAGCCCGGAATGCGCACATCCTGGTTGTCCAGCTTCTTGTTTACCCCGCCCACCGGTTGCGGCACGGAGGCGAGATCCCCATCGTGGCTCACCTGCGGGGGGGGCAGCAGTTTTTCCCCTTCCGGGATGAGCACATCCCAGTCGATGGTCTTGTAATCGGCGGCCAGGGCGGGCAGCACCAGCAGGCTGGCGAGCAGCGCCACTATTTTCCACTTCATCATCTGTCCTTCTGTTTCTATTTAGGGCGTCTCGCTAGACACGAATGCTCATGCCATCGCTCAGGCTGTAGCGGTAAGCGCGGGCGGCAGGGAGCAGGCCAATTACCATGCCTGCCAGCCAGACTACCCCCAGCAACTGCCACTCGTAGGTGCTCGGCAGCCCCAGACTCAGTTGCAGGCCATAGTGGCTGAGCAGCCAGGGCGAGGCAAGCCCCTGCCCCAGATAGAGCACGGCGACCCCGAGAGCGATACCGACTGTGGTCAGCGCCATCGCCTCCAGCGCCAGCAGCAGGAACAGGTGGGCAGGACCCGCGCCGAGGGATCGCAAAATAGCGAGCTCCCGGCGCCGTTCGTTAAGCCCCGCCAGCAAGGTAGTCAGCATGCCGATAAGGCCAGCTACCACCACAAAACCGGCGATGACCGACAGGGCAGTTTCCGCCACGCTCATCAGGCTCCACAGCTCCTGCAGGGCGGCGCCCGGCAGGATCGCCATCAACGGCTCTTTGGGATAGGTGTTGACGCTGCGCTGCAGCTGGAACGCCAGGATCCGGTTGCTCAACCCCACCATAAAGGCGGTGATAGTTTTCGGGGTGAGATCCTGCGCCAGCGCTTGCTCCGGCGTCACGTTCTTGCTGTGGCGGCCGGTATCCCAGCCCAGATGGATCGCCTCGATCCCCGCCAGCGGCACATGGATGGTGCGATCGATGGGCGTACCGGTCGGTGCCAGAATTCCCACCACCTTGAACGGCAGATTGTCGTGCTGGCTGAACGAAGTGTTGCCCGCGCCGTGGGCGATGACGATGGCTTGATCAAGCCGATAACCCAGCTTCTCGGCCACCTGAGCGCCGAGCACCGCTTCAAACGGTGTCTCGAACGGCCGCCCCTCGCGCAGTTGCAGCGACTGCTGCTGACCGTACTTCAGGTGGGTGAAGTAGTCGCCATTGGTGCCGAGCACCCGAAATCCCTTGTGGGAGTCGCCAAGCGAAAGCGGGATGGTCCAGGCGACGCCCGGTTTCTGCTTGATGGCCTGATAGGAGTCCCACCCCACGTTGTTGGTGGGGTTGCCGATGCGAAACACCGAGTAGAGCAGCAGGTTCACCTGACCGGAGCGGGCGCCGACGATGAGATCGGTGCCCGAGACGGTGTTGGAGAAGCTTTCGCGGGCCTGAGTACGCACCCGCTCCACCCCGAGCAGCAGGGTGACGCTGATGGCGACGGCCAGCAGGGTGAGCCCGGCGGTGAGGCGGCGGGCCCAGAGACTTTGCAGGGCGAGCTTTAGCACGTTGCCCTCCGGTTAAGTTGTTGCAGGTTTTCGACCCGTGGGAACAGGGGTTCGAGGTAAGGGTCGTGACTGACGAAGATCAGGGTCGAGCCCTGCTTGTCGCACTCCTCGAACAACAGCTTGATAAAGGCCGCCCGGTTGTCGGTATCGAGGGCCGAGGTGGGCTCGTCGGCGATCACCAGCGGTGGTGAGCCGATCAGCGCCCGCGCGGCGGCAACCCGCTGCTGCTGGCCGATGCTGAGGGCATGCACGGGACGATGCAGCGCTTCGTCCGGCAGTTGCAGCTCCGCCAGCAGACGGCGCGCCTCCTGCTCCGGACTCCCTTGCAGGCGAGCCCGTTTGGCGGGCGAAAAGGTGAGGGCAGCGGTGACGTTGTCCTGCACCGAGAGAAAGGGCAGCAGATTGAACTGCTGGAAAATATAACCCAGATTGGCCGCCCGGAAGTGGTCACGGGCACGGCCAGAGAGCCGGGCCAATGGTTGGCCCAGCACCTCCAGGGTGCCGTGGTTGGCAGTCTGGATCCCGGCCAGCAACCCGAGCAGGGTCGATTTGCCGGAGCCCGACGGGCCCTTGATAAAGACTCGCTCGCCCTCGCGGATGGTGAGGGCGGGCAGATCGAGTACAGCGTCGCCACCTGGCCAGGCAAAGGCCAGATCGCGGATCTCAACCACGGCTTTTTTCATGGCGTTACCAGCTCAGCTTGTTAGCGGATGGGGTCAGCTCGCCTGCGGTCTGGCCGGTGGGCAGGATCCCCTGCACGCTCAGCTTCTCAAGGCTCGGATAGACGCTGAACAGGGTCGCCTCAAGGCCGGTCAGTTTGGCGGGCGTGGCGCAGGTGTAGGTGTACATGGCGCCCATGTCGGCGTGACCCGCTTCGTCATGATCATGGTGGTGTTCATGCTCGTCGCTGGCAGCCTTGTCATGGTCATGGTCATGGTCGTGATCATGCTCTTCTTTGGCGGCTTGCAGCTCCTGCCGGGTCAGTTTGCAGCCAGCGGCCGGGTCGAAGCGGAACAGGGCGTCAGGCTGCTGGAGGCGGGCGACCGCCTTGGCATACTGCGCCTTCTCTTCATCGCTCTTGGCGGCGTGCTCGAAGCCCACCAGATCGGCAGCAGGGGCCTGCAGCTCGATCATCAGCTGATCGCCATCGACCACCAGATTGAGGTGACCGTGGCCATGCTCGTGGGCACCGTGGCTGTGGCTCTCGTGTTCGTCGTGATTTGCGTGTGCGCCAAAGGCCGCTGCGGCCAGCAACAGAGTAACTGCTTTCATCTTTAATCCTTTTTCAAAAAAAATAGCGAAATTAAACAAAGGGATAGAGAAAAGCAGAGGCTGGCGGTGCCCGGATGACATAGCTGTGCAGCGTGGCGGTATCCGCCGATCGTTGCATGGTTGCAACAGCGGGCAGAGCCGCAGTCGCACTGGGGAAACAATAGGGGGTGGCGGTGATGACCTGCTTGCCATCCAGATGGAGGGCGCAAATCAGGCAGTGATGGTCGTCGTGACCGGGCAGGGCGGATTCAAGCTGATGCCGGGCAAGGGCAGGCTGCAGCCATAACCAGCCCAGCAGCAAGATCCAGATTTTCAGCTTGATACGACCCATAGACCCTTATGGAAAGGGCGCCATCAGCGCCCTTTCTCTCTGACTTAGAGATGGGACTTGATGAGCCCCATCACGGTAGCAATGTTGTTGGCATCGAGCTGGCCATCTTTGGCAAACAGCACCTTGCCCTCTTTATCCAGCAGAATGATCGCCGAGCTTTCCGGCGTCAGATCCCAGGCGTTGCGCGCCATGCCCTTGGCATCCAGCACCATGGCGGACCAGGGGAACTCTTTCTTGCTGTCCTCGGCGCTGCTCTTCACGAAGCCGGAGGTGCCCCAGATGGCGTCATTGCTGTTGATGACGGTGACGGTCTGATACTTGTCATGGGGCAGCTTGGCGGCCTTGATCGCCTCGATCATCGGGGCGTTCAGCTCCTTGGCACTGGAGCGACCGGCAATATGCTGGATCAGGAATACCTTGCCGGTGAGCGAGGTGCTCTGCCACGGTTGGTAGCCGATATCCTTGCCGTTCAGTACCAGCTCACCCTTGTCACTGATATTGACCAGCGGCACCGGGTTGCCATCCTTGACGTTGTGAGCAAAGACCAGAGATGGCAGCAGCGCCAAAGTAAGTACCAGATGTTTCATCCTGATGACACTCCATTTGTTATGTTATAACGAGTTTCGGATTGAGGGAATGGGCGAGCTTCATCCTAAACTGATCGGATCTGTTTAAAAAGTGTTAAATAAGATCGCGGTTCAGAAGCGTCGGCGCCCCGCCAGTCAGGAGGTTGGCTGGCAAGGGCGGCTAGGATGGCATGACATCGATAAAAATCAATGAATTGGCTGCTGGTCTGAGCTGTCTGCGTCAGTAGAGCGACTCGCTGATGAGAGGGATCTTGGCCATGGTCATCTGTTGGGCCAGCAGGGACGAGCCGGTCAGCAGCACATGGCGCTGATTGTTGATCACCACCACATCACCGGGTACGCCACTATCTGCCGTAATGGCCAGCCAGGCAGGGGAGACGCTGCCGATGCTGATATCCGGATAGATGATGCTGAGCACATATTGCGGGGCCAACTCCGCCAGCAGGCTGGCCATCAACAGCGCCTTCTCGTCGCTGTCGGCCTTGTTATCCTGTAGTGCCTGCAGCGGCGGCGCGAAGTGATCCAGCTGCTCCGGCTGGGTAGGGATGGCATTCAACCACTCCTGCAGCAGGCTGACGCTGGTGGCGAGATCCTTGGCGGCAAACTGCTGCGCCAGCGGCTTGAGCTGACCCTTGAAGTGGTAGAAGAGCTGGGAGTAATCGGGTCGCACGCAAGGCAGCTTGCGATTGGCCGGATGGACGCAGGGCACCACCCTCATCTGGTAGAAGGCATCCTCCTGATACTGCTGGTAGGCTTGCCAGAACAGCAGCGACTCCATGCTGTTGTCCCGCAGGGTGAAGGCCTGCTCCAGATTGCGAAACTTGGTGGCGGTCTCGGGGCTGCTCTGGTTGATCAGGTTGATGCTGTTGTAGAGGCGCGGGCTGATGTAGGCGTAGAGCGTCTCCAGCGGATTGGTGAGGGAGGCCTCCAGCAGGCTCATCTCGTGGCGACTGGCGGCCATCACCTGATCGTCGGTGGTCAGCTGGAAGTGCTTGCGCTGGCCATCGGTGGATTGCCACTGCCAGCTCATGTTGATTTCGCTGGCGTTGCTTGTGGTGCCAAGGGTGGTGCAGAGAGTGAGGCTGAGCAACAGCGCGGGGATCGGCTTCATAGTGGTGCTTCCTGCCGTGGACGATAATTAACAACTAGGTGAGCCGGCACCACTTTGGTGATGTTTCGTTTTGTGATCTGGATAACAGATTGATGTGACTTTTAATTTAATTGTGAAATTAAGTCATTCTGGAGGGGTTATGAAGCCTTGGATCATAATGCTGTTTGGGCTGCTCAGCCTGCCAGCCATGGCGGGTCAGGTGATCGTCAACAAGGGGATGTCCGTTGCGGATACCTTTGCCCTGCGCGATCAGCTGGCGCGCGAACACGAATGGCAGGAGTGGCTGCGCTTCCAGCAGGCCATCAAGTGGCTGGAGGTGTTGCCGGTCAACTGCGAACTGATGAGCCAGCCGGGCGGCGGCTATCGCTGTGGCGGTGATTACTATCGTCCCTACCAGAAAGATGGCCGTGAAATATATATTCAGGGCAATCCTGCCGGAGATGCAGCCGGTCAGCTGCCGCAAATACCGACAAAAAAGGCGCCATAAGGCGCCTTTTTGCATACCGGATAACGCTTACTTGGCAGCGTAACGCTCGGCAGAGGTCTTGATCTCGGCTTCGGCAGCGGCCTTGTCGCCCCAACCTTCCACCTTGACCCATTTGCCCGCTTCCAGCTCTTTGTAGCGCTCGAAGAAGTGCTGGATCTGGGCGCGCAGCAGTTCCGGCAGATCGTTCACATCCTGGATGTGGTCGTATTGCTTGGTCAGCTTGGAGTGCGGCACGGCAACGATCTTGGCATCTTCGCCAGACTCGTCGGTCATCTTCAGCACGCCAACCGGGCGGCAGCGAATGACGGAGCCTGCCAGCAGCGGGTAGGGGGTTGGAACCAGTACGTCGACGGGGTCACCATCCAGAGAGAGCGTCGCGTTCACGTAGCCGTAGTTGCACGGATAGAACATCGGGGTAGACATGAAGCGATCGACGAAAATTGCGCCGCTGTCCTTGTCTACTTCGTATTTGATCGGGTCGGCATTCTGCGGGATTTCGATGATGACATAGATATCGTCGGGCAGGCTCTTGCCGGCCGGTACCAGGTTCAGGCTCATGATATTTCCTTCGTTGTTAGTATCAGGTTTGCAGGCCGATATTATAGCGATGTGATGTTAAATGACCATATTTCAGCGGATATCGCGGCCAAAGAAGAGATATGTTTCCGGTTTACGGTGCTTTGATGTGTTCTGGATGCAACAAAGCGGCAGTTTTGATGCCCTGCCGGTGATCTTGGTCATCGGCAGAGCATGGTGAGTGGCGAGTGAAACAGGTGGATCAGAGCGAGTAGGGGAGCCTCGACTCATTGACCAGCCGCGACAGGGCTGCCACCACTTGAGGGTCAAACTGGGTGCCGGAGCGGGACTGGATATACTCCATGGTCTGCGCCAGCGTCCAGGGCTCCTTGTAGGGGCGCTTGCTGAGCAGGGCGTCGAACACATCGACCACCGCCACGATCCGCGCCGACAGCGGGATCTGCTGGCCAGCCAGCTGTTCCGGATAGCCCTTGCCATCGAAGTGCTCATGGTGGCCCCGGGCGATCTCGGCTCCCAGCGAGAGGTAGCTGGTTCCCTCCACCATCTCGCCCGCCTTGTACAGAATATTGGCACCGATATCGGCATGTTGCTCCATGATGGCCCGCTCTTCCGGGTCGAAACGGCCGGGCTTGTGCAGGATATGATCCGGGGTGCCCACCTTGCCCACGTCGTGCAGGATGGAGGCCATGCCTATCATCTCGACAAACTCCGGGGTCAGCTGCTCGGGATATACAGCCATCTGTTGCAGCTCTTCCACCAGTGCATCGGAGAGTTTTTGCACCCGCAGCACATGCTCACCGGTATCGGAGTCGCGAAACTCCGCCAGCGCCGCCAGCGCCACCACGGTGGCCTCCTGGGCGCGCAGCAGCTGGTTATAGAGGTAGAGGTTGTCGTAGGCCGCCGAGATGCGCTGGCAGAAGACATCCAGCAGATCGCATTCGAGTGGGTCGAGAGGCTGGGTCGGAGTGAAGCTCAGCACGAACTCGCGCCCGTTCTGGGCGGCTATATAGAGGGAGTCCTGCGGATGCTCGAAGCGGTTGCAGCGTTCGTTCAACGCCTTTATCACCGACTCGTGCAGTGCCGGAAAGTCCTCAAGGAGCTGCTCTTCCAGCAGCCCTTCGTAGTCACCGGTCGCGGCCAGGATCTCCAGGCCATGTTGATCGGGACGCCGCTCGGCGCAGATGGCCCCTTCGGTGCCCACATCGAGAATGGCGCTGATCTGTTTCAGCACACCGGAGGCGAACTCCTTGAGTGAATGAAGATGATAGAGATCGCCCGCCCCTTCCAGAATTTTGCCGAGCCCCTGGCGGCTCTTGTCGATGGCGCTGAGGGTTTCGTAAGAGCGCAGGGAGGCGATGACGGTAGTGTAGAGCTTTTGCACCGTCAGCTCGGTCTTGGTCTTGTAGTCGTTGATGTCGTAATCGAGGATCACCCGCTGTTCGGGGGCCTGACCGGGCTGGCCGGTACGCAGTACGATCCGCACCAGCGAGTTGCGCATCTCGTTGCGGATCCGGTGTACCAGTCGCAGACCGGCATCTTCTGTCTCCATCACCACATCGAGCAGGATCAGGGCAATTCTGGGATTGGCTTCCAGCATGCGACCCGCTTCGGCGCCGCTGTAAGCATTGAGCAGTTCAAGCGGGCGCGACTTGTAGTGAATATTGGAGAGGGCCAGGCGGGTGGCGTGATGAATGTCAGGCTCGTCATCGACGATCAGCACCTGCCAGGGGTTGAGTGCCTTGGGGACCACGACCTCTTCATCATCGAGTTCGATGATGTCGTCGTCCAGCCAGATATCGTCCTTGTCTTGGGCACTGCTCATATCGGTTACGCCTCCGGCGCTCAATGAGTATGTGAACAGTATGCACGATCACATCCGGTCGGATCACCCGGATAATTGTAGAACGTGAGCGGGCTCTGTCTCTTTTTACTCTATTCAAAAGGCTCCAGATACGCCTGGATCGACTTTTTCAACCAGGCCAGCACCTTGCCGTGGTAGGCATTTTCCGCCAGATAGACGCCGTAGTCTCGCCACTGCAGGCTGAACTTGTGTTTCAGGGTCAGTAGGGAGCCCTGCCGCAGCTGGCTCTGGATCAGCGGCGAGGGGAGCACCGCCCAGCCAAGTCCGTCGAGTACCGCATCGCGCATCAGTTCGAAACTGGAGAGCCCGATGTGTTGGCCGCCGATGGGCAGCAGGCTTTTGACCGAGAATTCATCCACATAGGAGAGGGTGACCTGGGTGTGGTCGGTCAGATCCTGCTGCATCACCCGCTTCAGGCTGGCCAGCGGATGGCTGGGGGCCACCACCATCAGAGTGCGGATCGGGTTGAGCAGGTCGATATTGAGGCCGCTGCGCTCCTGATCCTCGGTGATAAGGCCAAAGGCGGCATCGACGAAACCCTCTTCCACCAGCGCAGGCAGTTCGGGTGGGGAGGCGAGCACCAGCGAGATACTGGTACCGGGGAACTGGCTGCGCAAGGCGGCCAGCATCTCGCGCCACACCGGCTCGGGGATTGCGTCATCGCGCGCAACCCGCAGTGCCACCTCGGCGCCGGAGGCGTAGTGTTCACACTTGAGCTTGAGGCTGTTGGCCGCCTGCAGCAGCCGTTTGCAGTCATCCAGCACCAGCTCGCCGATCTCGGTCAGGCGACTCTGATTGGCGCCGCGTTCAAAAAGTTCGACGCCTAGCTCCACCTCAAGGGAGGCGATGGCGGTACTGACGGCGCTGCGGCTTTTGCCAAGTCGTCTGGCGGTATTGGCGAGGGAACCACTGTTTGCTGATTCTACAAAGAGTTCTATCTGATAGAGCTTCATGAAGATGGGTCATGACGGAGTGTTCTGGCATTACCTTAGCCCGCCCGCGGATAACAAGGCAAACCGTCAGCGTCTGATAATTCGACGCTCAGCGATTCCTGACCGAGCCGCGACTGCGGCTATCATCTCTCCCGTCGCAGCAACAGAAGGAAAATTCTATGTTAATCAGTCGCATGCTTTTAGCACGCATATTCTTGACGGGGGCCATCCTCACCGAAGTGGCGGGGACATCCAGTATGGCGATGATCCCCGAGGATGCCGCAGGATGGCTGAACTATCTGCCGATGTGGGCCCTGATCACCCTCTCCTATCTACTACTGGCTCAAGCCGCCAAAACAATCTCCATTGGTATTGCCTTCGCGTTGTGGGAGGGGCTGGGGATTGCACTGATCACCATCGTCTCCGTGCTGTTCCTCGATTACGACCTGAACGCTCAGGAGCTGAGCGGTCTGGCGCTGGCAATAGTGGGTATTGTTATGGTGACCATGGGGGAAACCGGGGATGAACCGGTGCGCAGGAGAGTCACCCGTAACAGCAAGGAGGCGGTATGCACCCGTTAATTATCGTGCTTGGCGCGGCTTTGCTGGATATCGGTGCCAATATGGCGATCAACCGCTCGCGGGGTTTTCGCTACAAAGGGTGGGGCGTGTTGGGGATTATGCTGGTGCTGGGCGCCTTCACCCTGCTCTCCGAAGCGGTGAGCAGTGGCAAGATTGACCTTGCCGTGGCCTACGCCACCTGGGGCGCCATCGGTATTCTGGGTACCGCACTTGGCGGTCTGCTCATCTTCCGTGAGCGACTCAAGCCCATCGGCTGGGCCGGGATGGTGGTGATGGCGCTGGCCGTCGCCATGCTGACCACCGCCTGATAGCGCTTCATAGATGACAAAGCCGTCCGGTTTCGCCGGGCGGCTTTTTGTTTGGCCGATTGTTTGGCCGACGCAGGCTCAGCGCGGCGCTTCGTAGAGCTCCAGCGGCAGACCGTCGGGGTCGGCGAAGAAGGTGAAGCGCTTGCCGGTCAGCTCGTCCACCCGCACCGGCTCTACCGCGATCTGATGGGCCAGCAGGTGGGCGATGACCCGGTCGAGGTCGCTGACCCGAAAGGCGAGATGGCGCAGGCCGCACGCCTCGGGCGTCGAGGGGCGGCTGGGGGTGACAGGGAAGCTGAACAGCTCCAGCTGGCTGCCGTCCGGCAGGGCCAGATCCAGTTTCCACGACTGGCGCGCCTCGCGCAGGGTCTCGGCGATGATGGGCAGCCCCAGCACCTCGTGGTAGAAGTGGCGCGAGCGTGGGTAATCACTGGCGATGATGGCCACATGGTGGATGGCGTCAAACAGCGGAAAGGTCATGGTGTTTCCTTGTCAGCAGCATAGTGAACGGGCAGCCTGCGCTGCCCGTGTCGTTGATCTAGTTGAAGAAACCGCCGAACCAGTCATCCAGCGCACTGCGTGGCGTCGCGCTGCTGGCGCAACCGGCCGGGGAGCCCATGGTGGATGCCTTGGCCGGCACCTGCAGGCTGCCCGGGCAGTCGCTGGTGACACGGGTGCCGCTGGCGCGGGAGAAGTTGGCCCAGGTGACCCCTTCCGGCATCTTCAATCCCAGACTGTTGACGCCGCGCTGGCTCATGTAGCCGCTAAAGAGTTGCAGCGCGCCGCTGGCACCGGTCAAGCCCGCCGGGGTGTTGTCGTCGCGCCCGACCCAGATACTGACCAGCTCGTTGTTGTCCATCCCGGCAAACCAGGAGTCGCGCAGCTCGTTGGTGGTGCCGGTCTTGGCTGCCATGGTGGCGCCGGGGAACTTGGCACTGAGCGCGCGGGCCGTGCCCTGACTCACCGTCTTGGTCATGGCGAACAGGGTCAGCCAGCTTGCTTGCTGATCGGTGACCCGCTTGGCGGTCTGATCATGCTGATAGAGCAGGCTGCCATCCCCCTTGACCACGGCGCGGATCGCCGACAGCGGCTGGGTCAGCCCCTGATTGGCGATGGGCAGATACATCTGGTTCACCTCCATCGGCGAGAGGGCTACCGCCCCCAACACCAGCGACGGATAGGGCTGGATCTCCTGCTGGACCCCCAGCTTGTGCAGGGTATCGACCACTTTTTCCAGCCCGACCTGCAGACCCAGATTAACGGTCGGCACGTTGAGGGAGCTGGCCAGCGCATCCATCAGCGGCACGCTCTGGCGGAACTTGCGATCGTAGTTTTGCGGCGTCCAGACCTGACCATCCTGACCGCGAATGCGGATCGGCTGATCTTTGAGCGGAGTCGCCAACGTCAGGCCGTTGGAGAGGCCGGTGAGGTAGACCGCCGGTTTGACCAGAGAACCGATCTGGCGGCGGGCATCCAGCGCCCGGTTGAACCCGGCATAGCGGGGATCGCGGCCACCCACCAGTGCCACTACTTCGCCCTTGTGCCAGTCGGAGACCACCATGGCCGCCTCCAGCTTCTTCTTACCGCGCAGTTTTTCGATATCGGCGAGGCCCGATTCGACCGCCCGCTCGGCGGCATGCTGGGCGATGGGGTCGAGACTGGTGAAGATCTTCAGGCCAGACTGCTTGAGCAGATCGGCGCCGAAGCGGCTCTGGATCTCCCGCTTGAGCAGCCCCATAAAGGCCGGGGTGCGACCATAGCTCATCTGGCCACGGGCGATGATGCCAAGGGGCTGACGGCTGGCCAGCTCATATTCGGCCTGGGTCAGGCTGCCGTGATCCATCAGCAGCTTCAACACCAGATCACGGCGGGTCTTGGCCCGCTCCGGGAAGCGCCAGGGATCGTAATAGGAGGGGCCTTTCACCAGACCGACCAGCAGGGCGACCTGATCGATATCCAGCTCGTTGACCGGAATGCCGAAGTAGAAGTAGGAGGCAAGCCCGAAGCCGTAGACCCCTTGCGAGAAGTTCTGCCCCAGATAGACCTCGTTGATATAGGACTCGAGGATCTCGTCCTTGCTGTAGCGATAGTCGATCAGCACCGCCATATAGGCTTCCTGCAGTTTTCGCCACAGGCTGCGTTCACGGGTCAGGAAGAAGTTCTTGGCCAGCTGCTGGGTGAGGGTACTGCCCCCCTGCACGGTGCGACCCGCGATCAGGTTGGCGAACATGGCACGCATGATGGCCACCGGCGAGACGCCGCCATGCTGGTAGAAGTCGCGATCTTCGGTGGTGAGCAGGGTCACCAGCAGGCTGTCGGGCACCTCGGCGATGCGCACCAGCAGGCGATCTTCCCGATCCTCGGTATTGAGGCGATCGAGCAGCACCGGGTCCATCTGGGCGTAACCGAGCTGGCGCTGGTTCTCCAGCGACTGGATCCCCTCAAGGCGCGGGCCGTTGAAGGTGAGGCGCAGGCCACGGGCCCCGTCGGCGCCGTCATAGAACTCGAACGGACGGCGAATAAGCTCGATGCGGTTGCCGTTGATGGTGTATTCACCCGGCGTGTGAGGCTGGCGCACCTGCTTGTAGCTCAGCATGTTGAGCTCGCGCAGCATCTGGTCTCGCGACAGGCGCTGGCTGGGGTAGAGCTCCAGCGGGCGGCTGTAGACCATCACCGGCAACTGCCACTTCTCGCCATCGAAGCGCTCGCGCACCTTGGTATCCAGATAGATGCCGAACACCACCATAAAGGCCGCCACCACCAGGGAGAGCTTGAAGCCAAGCCAGAACAGCTTGCGCCAGATGGTGCGTTTGGGAGCGGCCTTCTTGGGAGGGCTCTTGCGTCGTTGGGTTGCCATGGTTCCTCTTTACCTGTTCATCATTATTCGTTGTGTTGCCATCGCGGCGTAATCGAACGATCGCGGCCGATTATCCATCAAATGGTCGGTGAGATTTCGTTCATCGAACCTATATCCCCATCTTCTTCTTGGTGACCCTGGTCGGCATCGCCTCCAGCGGATTATCCGGCCAGTAGTGGCGGGGATAGCGCCCCTTCATCTCTTTTTTCACCTGCTCGTAAGAGCCTGCCCAGAAGGCGGCCAGATCGGCGGTGATCTGCAGCGGCCGCTGGGCGGGGGAGAGCAGCTCCACCACCAGCGGCACCCGGCCATCGGCCACGCAGGGGGTCGAACCTTGTCCGAACATCTCCTGAATACGCACCGGGATCACCGGTGCCTGCCCCGGCTGATAACGGATCCGCACCCGGCTGCCGGTGGGGGCCGCAAAGTGGCTCGGCAGCGCCTCGTCCAGCCGCTTGGGCAGTGGCCAGGGCAGGGATTGGCGCAGGATGTCACCGAGGTTGAGCTTCTTCAGCTGCTCCAGCCGGGTCATGCCGCTCACCGTTGGCAGCAGCCACTGTTCCAGCGTGGCCAGCAGGTCTTCCTCGTCCATTGCGGGCCACCCCTCATCGGGCAGCCAGTCGCGGGCGCAGCGCAGACGGGCCAGCAGCCCTTCGCTGCTTTCGTCCCACGGCAGCACATGCAGCCCCTTGCGGCGAATGCCTTGCAGCAGGCAGCGCCCTTTCTGCTCGTCAGAGAGTTCGGTCAGCGGTCGCTGGCTCAGCACCAGCTCGCCGATCACCTGCTGGCGTTCGGCGCGCACCCGCTCTTCCCGTTCATCCCAGTCGAACCACTGCCGTTCGCTCACCAGCTCCGGCAGCAGGCGTACCAGCTCGTCCAGATCGACCGGTTCGGCGATAAAGATGCGGCTGCCGCGATCGTTCTGCCCCATCTCGATGGCGATAAGGGCTGCTTGTCCCTGACAGGGATGACCTTCTACCAGATCGCAGCTCACCCCACCACTGAGTTGATAGCGACTGCCGCTGCGCAGTTTGCCGATGCGATCCGGCCAGGCGAGGGCGCAGAGCAGCCCGAGCCACTGACCCTGCGCAGTGGCAGGGCGGGCGCCAAGCCGTTCAAACCAGCGGGCCGCGCTCTGGCGCAGGGCGCTTTGACGGCGATGGAACAACACCGAGAGGCGCTCCGATCCTCGCAGATCTTCTTCCTGCAACGCCACCAGATATGCGGCATCGGCGACAATCCCTGTCAGACCCTCTGACTCCAGCTCGCGGGCGCGCAGCAGCATGCGGGCGAGGCGAGGGTGGGTACCGAAGGCGGCCATGGCACGGCCAGCGGGAGTGAGTTGTTGCTCACCCTCCGGCTTTATGGCGCCAAGGGCCACCAGCAGCCGCTGGGCGCTGGCCACCGCGGCGGCGGGAGGCATGTCCAATAGCGGCAGATCTTCCACCTTTGCCCCCCACTGGGCGGCGTCCAGCAGCAGGCCGGTCAGCTCCTGAGTGAGAATGTCTGGTGGGCTCTGCTCGGCGAGCCGCTCCTGCACCTCGCTGCTCCAGAGCCGGTAGCAGACGCCGGGGCCGAGACGACCGGCGCGACCGGCCCGCTGGGTGGCGGAGGATTTGGCTATCTGACGGGTCTCCAGTCGAGTGACGCCGCTTTTCAGAGCGAACGAGGCCCGTCGCTCCAGCCCGCTGTCGATCACCACCGAGATCCCCTCGATGGTGAGGGAGGTCTCCGCCACATTGGTGGTGAGCACCAGCTTACGGCGGCCCGCAGGCGCCGGTTCGATGGCCGCTTGCTGCGCCGCCATGTCGAGGCGACCGTAGAGGGGGGCGAGGGTCACATCATCCGGCAGTTTGTCTGCCAGCCCCCCTTGTAACCATTGCGCCAGTCGCTCGATCTCCCCCTGTCCCGGCAGAAAGACCAGCAGGCTGCCGCGGTGGGCGGCCAGCGCTTCGAGCACCACGGCACCGACCTGCGGCTCCAGCCACTGCTGGCGGTTGGCGGGGCGGTAGTGGTAGTCGATGGGAAAACCGCGCCCCTCGGAGCGAACCACAGGGGCATCCGGCAACAAGGTCTCGAGTGCCATGCCATCCAGAGTGGCGGACATCACCAAGAGCTTGAGGTCATCGCGCAGCCCTTGCTGGCTCTCGATGGCGAAGGCGAGCGCGGTATCGGCGTGCAGACTGCGTTCGTGGAACTCATCGAAGATCACCAGCGAGACGCCGGTCAGCTCAGGGTCTTGCTGCAACATCCGGGTCAGCACCCCTTCGGTGACGATCTCGAGCCGGGTCGCTGCGCTGGTGCGGCTCTCGCCGCGAACCCGCAGGCCGATGCGCTCGCCCACCTTCTCCCCCAGCTGGCGCGCCAGAAAGCTGGCGATATTGCGCGCTGCCAGCCGCCTTGGCTCCAGCATGATGATACGGCCGGGCAGCCGGTTCTGGCGCACCAGCTCCAGCGGCAGCAGGGTCGATTTGCCCGCACCGGGGGGCGCCTGCAAGATCACGCTGCTGTGGCTGTCGAGGGCGGCAAAGAGTTCGGGCAATACCGAAACGATGGGGAGCTGGGACAAAGCGATGAGCACCTTCTGTAGCAACCGGTAAAACGGCGCCTATTCTGCCACAGCCACCCGCGCCACCGTGAGTGGATGTGCGGAGATGGTCACTCGGGCGGCTGGCGAGACATGGCCGGATGGCTGCCATAGAATGGGCCCATCCAATGAGCGTGAAAAAGGCATTATCACCACATGGCCAAACTCTTCTTTGCCCTGCCCGTCAAGGAGCTCGCTCCCGAGCTCATCGCCTGGCGCGATCAGCAGCCCTGGCCCGGTCAGCCGGTGCCGCAAGCCAACCTCCACCTGACCCTGGCCTTTCTGGGGGAGGCGGACGAGGTGACCACCCGCCGCCTGATCGCCGCCGTGGAGCGCCAGCACTGTCCGCCGCTTGCCATCAGGCTGGATGAGACCGGCTGGTTCAGTCGGGCCAAGGCCGCCTGGATTGGCCCGAAGGAGTGGCCAAACGAGCTGAACGTGCTGGCCCGGGCGCTGCGCCGCCACGGTGAGAAGCTGCGTCTTGGCAATGGCGAGCAGGGTTATCGCCCCCATGTCACCCTGTCGCGCAAGGCGGGCGAGGCTCCTGCATCCCTGCCTGCCCCCGATTTTCTGCTGCAGGCCGATGAGTTCTGCCTCTATCAATCCATCTCGACCCCGGACGGGGTACGCTACGAGCCGCTCGCCTGCTGGCCGCTGCGGGCAAGAAGCAAAGAGGGATTGGATAATGAAGACCAACGGAGGGCAAACCCGTGATCTTTGATCCCCCCCTGCAATCGGGCCAGCTGGTGGCCCGCTACAAGCGCTTTCTGACCGATGTGCAACTCGATAACGGCGAGGTCATCACCATCCACTGCGCCAATACCGGTGCCATGACCGGCTGCGCCGATCCGGGCACCCGGGTCTGGTACTCCACCTCCGACAACCCCAAGCGCAAACTGCCCAACAGCTGGGAGATCGCCGAGAGCCCGGCGGGCCACTTTATCTGCGTCAATACGGCGCGCGCCAACCAGATCGCCCGCGAGCTTATCGAGCAGGAGGCCATCGCCTCGCTGGCGGGTTACAGCCGGTTGCGCACCGAGGTGAAATATGGCGAAGAGAACAGTCGCATCGATCTGCTACTGGAAGATGACGAGAAGGGCAATTGTTATATCGAGGTAAAATCGGTGACCCTGCTCGACGAGCGTGATCAACTGGGCATGGGTTACTTCCCCGATGCGGTCACCGCCCGTGGTGCCAAGCACTTGCGCGAGCTGATGGCGATGAAAGCGGCGGGCCACAGAGCCGTGCTGCTCTTTATGGTGTTGCACTCCGGAATAAGCCGGATGCGCCCTGCAACCCATATAGATCCGCACTATAGTCTGCTAATTGAGCAGTCAATTGCGGCGGGGGTTGAAATTTTATGCTATCGGCCCCATGTTGGGGTGCATGGCATGGTGGCCCAAGGTTTCATCCCATTTGAATCTGGTCACCTGTTACCCGAGGGGAGTGCATAAATATTGGAGTGGGTAACATTATTGGTACGGCTCGTTTGCTTACCCGTTACCCTTCTGCTATAGATGTCGCCCTCAATTTATGGATGGCACGGGTAGCGTGCTGAATTAGGAGACAGGGCATGCCAACAGGCGAAAACAGGAAATCTCTGGGCCCCCTGGCCATTGCGGGTGTCGCGCCTTACCAGGAAAAGCCGGGTGAGGAGTACATGAATGACCAACAAAAGGCGCATTTTCGCAAGATCCTGGGTGCCTGGCGCAACCAACTGATGCAGGAAGTTGATCGTACCGTCGACCATATGAAAGACGAGGCTGCCAACTTCCCGGATCCCGTGGATCGTGCCGCGCAAGAAGAAGAGTTCGCTCTTGAACTGCGTACCCGCGACCGTGAACGCAAGCTGATCAAGAAGATCGAGAAGACCTTGCAGCTGCTTGAAGACGATGATTTCGGTTACTGCGAACACTGCGGTATCGAGATCGGTATCCGTCGTCTGGAAGCCCGTCCGACTGCCGACCTCTGTGTCGATTGCAAGACGCTGGCCGAGATCAAGGAAAAACAGATGGCCGGTTGATCCCGACCCTCTGGTATATGAAAAAGGGAGCTCGCGGGCTTAATGCCGATCAGTTAAGGATCCATTGACCGATCCTCCTGATGTGTAAAAATCCGAAACCTGTTGATTGGTTTCGGA